>JAFGHX010000224.1 GCA_016929905.1 Kiritimatiellia bacterium | reverse complement strand
CGGCGGCGCGGTAGTATGGGGTTGTGTGCGGCATCATAGTCTCCTTTGCTTTGGCGCGTATTGACGTCTTGACGGCCACGCGGCGAGCATGCACAATCATGCCTTGATCGGTCAAGCCGATCGTGCGGCAAAACGCCGTCCAAACCCTGAAACAGGAGACAATGCCATGCCTGCGACCACCGGTCCCGCCGCCCGCGCCGTAACGCGCGCTTTTGTCCACACCGCCCTGGCCCTGGCTCTCTGCGCCGTTGCGCGCCCGGTGCGGGCCCAGCAGACGGAGAACTACGAGCTGCGCGCCCTGCCGGCCGCGAAACCGGTGGTCGTCGACGCCTCGCTGGATGAATGGGATCTCTCGGGCGAAATCCTGGTCTGCCCCGACGTGGGCAAGGAACGCGACACCCATGCCGTGCGCGTGGCGGCCGCCTACGACGAGGCCAACCTCTACCTGGCCTTCCGTTTCGTCGATCACACGCCCATGATCAACCACATCAACCCGATTTCCGATCCGGGCGCGGGCTGGCGCAGTGACGGCACCGAGATCCGCATCCTGCTCGACGACCGCACGATCCACCTGCAGCCGTGGTACTTCACCGCAGAGGAGCGGCCCACGCTCTACCTGCGCTATTCGCCGGTGGAAAACATGCGCCTGCGCCGGGACGAATGGGTCATCGTCCCCGAAGCCCTCGACAAGGGCGCCCGACTCGCCTTCCGCAAGCACGAGGACGGCAAGGGCTATACCCAGGAAATGGCCCTGCCCTGGTCGTTGCTTACCGTGGACGGGCGCGCCCTGAAGGCCGGCGACAAAATGGGCCTGGGCCTGCAGGTCAACTGGGGCGACACCAGCGGCGGGCTGCTCACGGGCGGGCCGGTGCGCCGTTACCAGGATATCGTGAACCCGGAGAACCCCCAGCGGCGTTTCTTCTGGGAAGCCGTCAACGCCTGGGGCACGCTGCGTTTTCTCGATCACGGCAACGTGGCGCCCTCGCCGACGGTGCAGCAGGCCGACCTGGCGGGCCGGCTCGCGGCCAGGGAATACGCCACGGAGGGCCCGGTGGCGATTGCGTATGCGCTGCCGGCGGACGGGTATGCCACGCTGGTTATTGAAACGCCCGACGGGAAACGAATCCGCAACCTGATCAGCGATCATCCCCGCAAGCAAGGCGCCAACACGGACTACTGGGACGGCTGCGACGACGAAGGCCGGCTGGTCGCGCCCGGCGACTACCGGGTGCGCGGCCTGTTCCACGAGGCCCTGGACGTGACCTACCAGTTCCACTTCGGCTCGCCCGGTCCGACCCCGTGGGTCACGCCCGACGGCCGCGGCGGGTGGCTGTCGAACCACGCCAACCACATGGGCGCGGCGGCGGACGATGAACGCGTGTATATTGCCGCCCCGGAATGCGAAGGTACCTATCCCCTGATCGCCCTGGACCGGAACGGCGACAAGGTATGGGGCGCCCTGCCGCGCTGGCATGCCGGCCCCCTGGCGCGGCACGGCGATTATCTCTACACGGTCAACGAGCGCGACGCCCTGCCCGCCCGGCGGCCGGGCGATGAATCGGACGACTCGCCGATCGAGCTGATCCGGCTCGATCCCGCCACGGGCCGCGAGGCGCCCTTTTCCGACGGCAACAGCCGGCACGAGATCGCGGTGTGGAATCCGCTGCGCGAGGGCGTGAACAAACCCTGGGAAGGCTGGATGGTCGAGCATGCCGCACATGACGCCGACTGGATCGGTATCAACCCGCAGGGCCTGGCCGGCCTCGACGACACGCTGTACGTGGCGCTGCACTACCAGGACAAGCTGCTCAAGGTCGACGCCGACACGGGCGAGGTGAGCGGTGAGATCCCCCTGGCCGATCCCGCCGGCCTCGCCTCGGACGGCAAACGCCTCCTGGCCATCAGCGGCACGCGTATTGTCGAGGTCAATCCCGAGACGTCCGGCGCCGTACCGGTCATCACCAACGGCCTCAATGCGCCGGTGGGCCTGGCCGTGGACACGCGGGGCACTATCCATGTGTCCGACTGGGCCGACCAGATGTGCGTGAAGGTCTTCTCGCCAAAAGGCAAATACCTGCGCACGATCGGTACGCCGGGCGGCCGCCCCTGGGAGGGCCCGTACGACGCTTCCGGCATGTTGCTGCCGCTGGGGATTGCCGTGGGGCCGGAGGGTCGCCTGTGGGTGGCCGAAAACGACTTTTCGCCGCGCCGCGTGAGCTGCTGGGATGCGCGCACAGGGGATTTGTCGCTCGAGCGCATCGGCCGCGGCCGCTACGGCGGCATGGGCTACTACATCCTGCCGGATCGGCCCGAGCAGGGGATCTATCTCAATACCCTCGTCGACCTGGACTGGGACACCGGCCGCTGGCGCACGGCGAGCACGCTGTGGCGCAGCACGCGGGAAAACGACCTGGTCGGTTTCGACCCCTACACCCGTTTTGGACGCGTGATTCACCGGGAGGGCCGGCGCTTCCTGGTGCATACCAGCAAGTCGCCCCACAACGGCATTACGATCGTCAGCGAGCTGACCGACGACGGGCGCGCCGAGCCCCTGGCGGCGGCCGGGGCGGTGTGGATGGCGCTGGCGCGGCCGGGCCAGCGGTTCCAGGGCGGGCTGCAACCGGCCCCGCTGCTGGCCGAGAACCTGTGGACCGTGCCCGAGTTCAATGCCGTGGCGCGCCGGGTTATTCCGTGGTGGTTCGAAGGTCCGCTCGCCGGCGGCTCGCGCGTGCCCAGTTTCGCGGCGGGGGAGATTACGAAGGTCGCCATACGGGAGGAAGGCTGGCGGCCGCCGCGCGGGGTCCTGGTCGTTCGCCCCAACAACAACATGGTCTGGAGCGATCTCGACCGCGACGGAGTCCAGGATGCCGACGAGCTGCGTTTCCACGCCACGCCCGGCATGGACACGCCTGTGCCTCCGTTCTGGGGGCCGAACGCCTGGAGCGGCGGGGTTGCCGACGACGAGCTGGCGCTCTATTTCACGGCGATCGACGCGGGCGTCGCGTACCATTACCGTCTGCCCGTGGCGCGCTGGACCGAGAACGGCGTGCCGGTCTACGATCCGGATAAGGCCGAGCAATTTGTGGCCAGTCCCTACATGGGCGAGGTCGTGTGGGTCAGTGACAAAGGCGAAGTGCTGACGCTGGCCAACATACCCGGCGCGGGCCGGCCCAACAGCCAGCGCGACCCGCTGGTCATGTTCCGGCCCGACGGCTCCATCGCCTGGACCTTCCCGAGCCCCTGGACCGGCGTGCACGGCTCGCACACGGCGCCGGCCACGCGGCGCGGCCGGCTCGTGGGACCGCTGGGCGTGTGCGGCGACGCCGTGCTCGAGGGCGTGGGCCGGATCTTCGCGTTCCACACCAACCAGGGCACGGCCGAGCTGTTTACATCCGACGGGCTCTACATCGGCCGCCTCTTTGCCGATACGCGCGGGGTCACGCAGCCGTGGCCCGAGCAGCCGCGGCGGGGCGTGTCGATCAACAAGTGCACCAACGGCGGCGAGTGGTTCGGTGGGCAGTTCTTTCAGCGTCCCGACGGCCGCACGTTCGTGATCTGTTCGCGCGAAGGCGGCACGGTGGGCGCGGTCGAGGGGATCGAGAGCGTGCGGCGGCTGGACGACCGCGATATCACGTTCTCGGCCGAACAGTATGCCGCCGCCCAGGCCATGGCGCTCGAAACGGGCGCCGAGGAGGCCGCGGCGCGGACGCTGGAGATTGAGGCCCTGACGCTTCGCACCCCGGGAACGCCCCCGCCGCCGGACACGTTCCGTTGGGGCGACGCCCAGGCCGCCGTGTGGCGCTATGACGCCACCCGCGGCGCGCGGGCCAACTGGGCGTACGACAAGGATACCCTGTATGTCGCCTTCAAGGTAGAAGACGACACGCCCATGGTCAACGGCGGCGAGGACGTGCGGCGCCTGTTCAAGTTCGGCGACGCGGCCATTCTCGAGCTGCGCACCGATCCGGCGCAGACCGCGAAACAGGCGGCCCCCGGCGACCTGCGGCTGCTGTTCAGCGTGCATGACGCCAAGCCCGTGGCGGTGCTGTACGACTACCGGCGGCCGTGCGAGGGCGTGGAGCCGACCGAGTTCACGTCGGTCAAGACCACGCGCATCGCGTGCCTGAAGGTGCTGGAAGACGCCGAGGTGTCGATCGAGCGCGTTGGCGGCGGCTACACCCTGGTCGCGGCGGTTCCGCTCGCCGACCTGCGCTGGACGCCCAAGCCGGGAACGAGCTATGCGGGCGACTTCGGGATTGTCTACTCGGATCAAACCGGGCAGATGAACGTGCTGCGCATGTACTGGAGCAACAAGGCCACCGGCATCGTGAGCGACCTCTCCATGGAAGCCGACATCCAGCCGGCGAACTGGGGCCGGTTCGAGGTGAAGTGAGGGGCGAGGAGATCGAAAGAATCGAGAAAATCGAATGATTCGATTGAATCGCGTCGTTCGCTTCGCCTTGTTCGATTCGTTCGACCCTCGTCCCCACGGGCAAAGCCGCGCCGGCTCAATCCGTAATCCGGACGGCAGCCCCGGCAGAAAATACAAAATAGGCTCGTCTGCAGAATCTGTGGGTGAAACAAGAGAACACGTAGCGCGCCATATGGCTATTCTGGAAGGGAATAGGGAGCATGGTGG
>JAFGHX010000223.1 GCA_016929905.1 Kiritimatiellia bacterium | reverse complement strand
CGGGTTCGCCGGAGTCTGGCACCTGGGCGAGACGCTGGCCGATTCCTCGGCATACGGGAACGACGGGGAGAACGGGGGCACGGCGCCGGCGGCGGGCGTGGCCGGGTTCGGCCGGCAGTGGCACGAGGGGGAGTCAAACCATGTGCGGGTCGCGCATTCGGCGAGCCTGGCGGTGGCCGGCGATCTGACGTTGTCGGCGTGGGTGAAGCCGTGGGCGTTCGGTGGCAGTCTGGCACAGAACCTGATGGCGAAGGCGGTCAACGGGGCGTACCGGTTCCGGTACGGCGCGGCGGGCACGAACCCGTGGCTCTTGCTGAGTGACGGGGTCACGAACGACGGGGACACGACGCCCTACGGGGTCGTGTCGGCCGGATACGTGTTCGAGACGGGGCGATGGTACCAGGCATCGGTGACGTGGGAGCAGGCGAGCGGGGCGACGCGGTTCTACGTGAACGGGGCGCAGGTGGACGTGGTGAAGACGCTCGACGAGCCGGGCATTCAGGCGGCGACGGGCGATCTGTACCTGGGCCGCGACAAGGCGAACGGCGGAGAGCTGTTGCGCGGCGTGATGGACGAGGCGCGGATCGCGGCCTGCGTCCGGTCCGCGGCCTGGCTCTGGGCCGACTACATGACCGTGGCGCCGAACAGCGCGTTCACCAGCTACGGGCCCGTGCTGGGCCCGGAGCCGGACCGCGACCTGGACGGCATCCCGGACGACGCGGACCCGGACGACGACAACGACGGAATGAGCGACGAGGACGAGGCCGTCGCCGGCACGGATCCGCTGGATCCGGGCTCGCTTTTCGTCGTCGGGGCAACGCGCTCGGCCGCCGACGCCTTCGGGCTGTCCTTCGACTCCGTCACCGGGCGCTGGTACGACATCCTCTACAACGACGACCTGCGCAACACCAACGGATGGCGGCCGCTGGAGACGAACCGGCCGGGCACGGGCGGGCCGATCGAAGTCCCCGACACCCTGGACGCGACCCAACGGTTCTATCGCGTGCAGGTGCGGACATTCTGACCGCCGGCACCCCGCACATGCGAGCAAGCGTACGATGAGCAAAGCCCGCACGGCACAACTCGCGGCAGTCCTGGGAGGAGCATCGTGTGCGGCGGTGATGTTGTGGCTTGCGAACGGGCGGACGCCGGAACGCAAAGAAAAGGGCCCTGCACTCGCGCCGCCGGTGCGGCCGCCCGTGGTCGCGTCACGACCGCGCGCGGCGCGCGAACGCGCCGCCCTGCCCGCCGATGCGGTCCCGGCCGCGCACGACCCGGCAAGACCCGCGCGGGATTTGACCGCCGATCCGGGGGCCGCGCGCCGGTGGGCGGCGGACACGGCGGTGCCGCTGGCAACCAGACAGGCGGCGGTCGCCGCGCTGGCCCGGCGCGGGGATGAGCCGGCGTTCGAGGCGGTCCTTTCCGTTGCCGACGCCGGCGTCTACGTGAGCTACACGGCGGTCGAGGCGCTGGGCGAGACGCGCGAGCCCGCGCTGGCCCGGCGTGCCCGGCAATACCTGGCGGCGCGGCTCGCGCACGAAGACGCTCAATTTGCCCGCGCGTCGATCGCCGGCTACGCGCGCTTGTTGGGCCGCGATGCGACCGCGGGGCTGGTACAGGCGTTGGCCGCGAACCGGACGCGCGCCGACGGGTACGAGGCGCAGGTCTGCCTCGATATCGTGAATTGGCTGGCGGCGAACCCGGACGAGGCGGCGACAGCGGCGCTGGCCGCCGAACTCGAACGGCCGGGCCGCGGGGTCTGGAGCCTGGACTACGGGCGCGCGGTCGTCAAGGCTCTGGCCGGAATCGGCGGCCATGCGGCACGCGAGGCGGCGGGCCGGTATGTGAAACGCCTGCTGTCGGAGATGCCGGCCGATCCGCTGGCCCGCCGCGAGTATCTGGCAGGAGTCCGCGAAGCACGGGCCGCGTTCATGGAGAACACGCCATGAGAGGAACCGAACGGCTGCTCACAACCGGATTCGCGCTGCTGGCGGCGGTCGGCGTTGCGGGCGGGGCGGCTCCAACCCTGACCGATCTGTCCCTGACAGTGGGAACGGGCCGCACGTCCGCCGTGTTCATGCCGTTGTCCGACGCGGATTCGCCCCTTGGCACCGTGCGCCTGCTGGTCCAGAGCGGGCCGGACCACGGGCAGGTGTGGACTTCCGGGCGGGTCCTGTACTACATGCCGCAAGCCGGCTACCTCGGGCCGGACAGCGTCAGCGTCCGCGCCACCGACGGAACGGCCACCTCGGCGGTGGCCGCGTGCAGCCTGGCCGTCACGAACGAGCCGCCGGCCGGAACGAACCTGGTGCTGCTGGTCGTGAAAAGCACGCTCCTTCCGGAAGTGACCAACGAGGTGGCGCGGCTCGAAGAGGACCTGGAATGGGACGGGTACGAGGCCCGGATCGTGGCGTGGGAGCCGAACGACAAGACGGCCTTGTGGGACTATCTGCGCGGAGAATACACCAACGCGGCGCAGAACCTCGAAGGCGCCATTCTCATCGGCGAGCTGCCGTTGGCGACGGGATCGAGCGGCGAGACCACGGACCTGGCCTATTGGAACATGACGGCGTTCGAGGTCACCACGGCGCGGCATATCTGGGTGTGCCGGATCAAAGGCAATGTGCCCGGCGCGCATGGCAGCAGCTACAGCAGCCAGTGGTTCGACGCGGTCAACCGCGACCGCGAGGTCCCGCTCACGAAACGCTACCTCGACATCAACCACGCCTACCGCACCGGCATCTCGCGGCTGCCGCACCGCGCGGTCAACTACGGCATGGGCGACGTGGGCGACATGCCGCTTCCGCCCACGGACCCGGCCGACACGGCCCGGGCGCTCGAGGTCTGGCCGGCGGCACAAGAGGAGTATCCGCGCTTCGCGCTGATCGGCGGCGCCGAATTCGTCGAGGAAGAATCGCACGGACACGGCACCGAGTATGACCATGTGCCGGGCGCGGCGTACCGGGTTCACATGGACGACGTCCACAACGACGTCGCGCAGGCCCGCTTCGTCATGGGCTGCAACTGCACCTCGGGCGAGCCCGGCGGCGTGCACAATCAGAGCACGCTCACCCGCGCGGGCGGCGCGATCCTGGCCGTCGGCGCATCGAAGACGACCTATGTGGACCAATTGTCTACGCTGACGGTAACATCCGCCGACACGGCGTTCCGCCGGGCGCTGGCGGCCGGCATGCCGTTCGGCCGGGCGTTTCTCTCGAGCTTTCCGTTCACCGACAGGTACCGCACGATGTTCTACGGCGATCTGTCCGTGCCCACCATGATGGCGCCGCCCAATGCGGTCCCGGAAATCACGAGCCTGGCGAAGAGCGAGACGACCGTCTACCGCGGCAAGCCGGTGACCTTCACCGTGGCCGTGTCCGATCCGGACGCCGCCGCCGAAGACAGCCCGTACGCGGCCTACGAGCACAAGGTGGAGTGGTTCATGAACGGCTACAACTACGGACGCAGCACGCCGACGTACACCACGGACAGCACGCAGCCGCACTGGACGAACGTGACCCACACCTACACGACCGCGGGGACCAGGACGCTGCGCGCACAGGTCATCGACGAATGGCGGGCCGTGCATTGGAAAGAGATCACGCTCAACGTGATCGAGGGCGCGCCGACGGCCGTACCGGACGGCGCGAACACCTTCCTCGACACGCCGGTCGAGATCGCCGTGCTGGCCAACGACAGCGACCCGCAGGGCGACCCGCTGGGGCTGGCGGGCGTGAGCCAGCCGGCACACGGCGCGGTCGCGACGAACGCCGGGGGCACCGTCACCTACACGCCCGCGGCCGGCTGGACCGGGACGGACACGTTCGCTTACTGGGTACACGACGGCAACGGGTTCACCGGCACGGCGGCCGTGGCCGTCTGGGTGACCGACCGGCCGCAAGACCTCTGCGCGCGGCGCATGAAGATTACGTTCGCCGGCTGCGCGCCGCCCGGCGGCGGGACGCTCACGAATTTCCCGGCGCTGGTCCGGCTCGATGAGGGATTGCCGGGCTTCGCGTACGCGGCGTTCGCGTTCGGGGACGGGCGCGACCTGATATTCTCGGACGCGGCGGGCATGCCGCTGAGCCATGAGATCGAGGTGTGGAACACGAACGGAACGTCGCTGGTCTGGGTGCGTGTGCCGCTGTTGGCCGCAACCAACAACTGCGTGTGGGCCTACTGGTCGAACCCAACGGCGCCGCCGCCGCCGCCGGGTTCCGCGGTTTGGGTCGAGAAGTTCGTGCTCGTCGCGCATCTGACGGGTCTGACCGGCGCCGCCACGCCGGACTCGACGGCCAACGCCAACCATGGCGTGCCCGCGGGCGGCGTGACGCTGAACGGGCCGGGCTACGCGGGCGGCGGCGCGGTGTTCGACGGGAACGACGACAAGGTGACGTTCGGAACGGCGAACCGGCCGGCCGACACCTTCTCGTTCGGGGCCTGGATCAAGACGGCGGAGACCCATCAGATCGACGGCGAGAGCACCTCCGGCACGGGCGGAACGAGCGGGCAGAATTACGCGTTCGAACCGGCGCACGGCGGCGACGGCGCGGGGGCCGGGTTGTCAATCGGGACGAACGGCGTGAGCGTGTACGAGCACGGGGCCGGCTACATGCCCGCGCCCGCGGTCTATTCCGGGATGTTGGGTTCCAACTGGAACTGCGTGGCGGTGACCTACGAGAACAAGCGGCCTTGCATCTATGTGAACGGGGCGCTTGTACGGACCGGCCGGCTGTCGCCGCGGCCGGTGGTGTACGCCCCTCGTGCGGTGGGCGACGCACAATACGGCGACCTGAATGGCGCGCTGGACGAGGTGCGCCTGGCCGCAACGGCGCGCAGCGCCGGCTGGATCTGGGCCGAATACATGACGATGGCCTCGAACGCGGTCTTCACGGCGTATGGTCCTGTGCTGGAGCAGGAGCCGGACCGCGACCATGACGGCATCCCCGACAACGTGGACCCGGATGACGACAACGACGGGATGAGCGACGCGGACGAGGCCATCGCCGGCACCGACCCGTTGGACCCGGGCTCGCTCTTCGTCGTCGGCGGGACGCGGTCGGAATCGAACATCTTCGGGCTCTTCTTCGGCTCGACAACGGGGCGCTGGTACGACATCCTCTACAAGGAAGACCTGCTCGACACGAACGAGTGGCTCGTACTGGAAACGAATCGGCCGGGCACCGGCGGACCGATCGAAGTCCCCGACACCATGGACGCGACACAGCGGTTCTATCGAGTGCGCGTGCGCTTGTTCTGAAGAAAGCAACGGATCGGCGAACCGAATCCCGCACGGACTGCGATGAGACGTAACCTCGCGACGATTGCGACCCTGGCCGCCGGGTGCTGGCTGCTCGGCACCGCCGCCCGGGCCTGCACGGCGCCGGTGTTTCGCTATGCGCTGGAGCGATGGACATCGGACGCCTACGGGCTGGTCGTGTTTCATCGCGGCGAGTTCTCCCGGGCGGATCGAAGCCTGGTGGCATGCCTGTCCACCAATACCGATGGGTTCGGGTTGGAGGTCGAGATGATTGACGTGGCCGGCCCGGTGCCGGACCGGGCGCTTGCGTCTTGGGAACAGGTCCGTACGCGGCCGTTGCCCTGTGCCGCTCTCGTATTCCCATCCGCGCTCGCTGCGACCACGCCGGTCCTGTGGCGCGACACGATCGCCGAGGAGACGATCGGCCGGCTCCTGAGAGACGTGTACAGCCCGTTGGCCCGGAAGATCTGTTCCTGCCTGGTCGGCGGCGACACGGCCGTTTGGCTCCTGTTCCGCACAGGCAGGAAGACGGACGACGAACGCGCCGAATCGCTGTTGGTCGACACGCTGAACGAGCTCGAAACGGCTCTGAAGCTGCCGCACGAGTTGGATCCGAACGACGCCGCCTACGACATGGCCGTCGCGGCGACGATCCCGCTTCACATCCGGTTCACCGTGCTCGGCGTCGCGCCCGACAGTCCCGGCCGTCCGTTTCTTCTGAATACGCTGGCCCCGCTGCGCGGACAAGACCCCGGCGCCGCCCCGACATCACCCCTGGTCGTACCCGTTTTTGCCCGGTGCCGCGCGCTGGCGGCTCTCACCGGCGAAGAACTGACCGCCGAGACCATTGCGGAAATCGCGCGTTTTCTCGCCGGGCCCTGTGCCTGCAAGGTCAAGGATTTGCATCCGGGCATGGACCTGTTCATCCCGTTCCCTTGGGAAGACATCTTGTACGGAGACGTGACCGTCGAGCAGGCCCTGGCACGCGTGGCCGCCGTTATGGCCCGTTTCGAACCGGGCGGCCCCGCGGCGGCCGGCAAAAGGGATGGAAGAACGCTGCCGCGATGTGCTATCCTGCTCGGATGTCTCGCGGCCTTGGCCGTCTTGGCATCCGTGATCCTGGCGCGATGGTCACGGAAAAGACGAGCGGGCCGCACCTGTTGACCCACGGGCAGCGGGCAAAGCCCGCTATGGCTCTCATGCATTCTGGAAATTTGCTCCTCAAAGAGTTGTTGTTTCGGCCTGTCGGCTTCGCGCTCGGCGCGCTGGCCGTGGCGGCGGCTACCGGCTGCCTGGTCGGTGCGCGCGGTTTTCTTGCCGCGCACGATCGGCGGACCGATGCATTGGCGAAGCAACTCGAGGAACGCTCGGCGCAGCGCATGGCCGAATTGCGCGACGAAGCGCGCAAGTTCTCCAAGAATCTGGGCTTCAATGCCATGGTCATTCCGCGCGATCAGGATATCGGCGAGTTGTACGCCGAGGATCGAAGCTCCTCCTTCTTCACGGCGGCCGAGGCCGCCAGCCTGGGCGAGGCGAAGCTGGAGACGCTGAACCATCTCTTGCCGATTCTGCGCCAGCGTGTGCGCGCGGATGCGCTGGGCGGCGACGTGATCGTGGTCGGCGTCAAGGGCGAAATCTACATCAAGGCGCCGCGTTGGCAGAAGCCCATCGAAAAGGCCGTCGAACCGGGTAAGGCCCACGTTGGCTACGCGGTGCATCGGCGGCTCGGCCTCGCGAAAGGCGACTGCATCGACTTGCGGGGCAAGCGGTTGCGGGTCGAGCGGCTGATCGAGCAGCAGGGCACGGACGACGATATCTCCATTCTCGTCAATCTGGCCGACGCGCAGTCCGTGCTCGGCCGACAGGAGCAAGTCAGCGCCATCCTGGCGCTGACCTGCACGTGCGCCGAAGGCAAGTTCGAGCGAGTCCAGGCCGAGGTGGCCGCCGTTCTTCCGGCAGCCCGCGTCGTTGAATTCGCGCGGCGCGCCAGAGCACGGTTCGTTGCCCGGACAACAATCCACCGCAAGACGGAGGCGCAGATCGAGGATCTCCGGCGCAGCCGCGCGGAGATCCGCCGGCAGGCGGCGGCGTTTTCGCGAATCCTTGTTCTTGCCGTTGCCGCGGGGACGGTGGTCTTGCTCGCCGTACTGAGCGTGGGCAATGCCCGCGAACGGCGGCCCGAAGTGGCCGTGCTGCGGGCCCTGGGCATGCCGTGCCGCGGCATTGCCGCCCTCTTCCTCTGCAAAGCCCTGTTGACGGGGCTCTGCGGCGGAATTCTGGGGGTCGTGAGCGCGACTGTTGCCGTCCGCCTCGCCTACGGGGCCGCCGCCTCGGCCGGTTTCTCGGGCACCGTCGCCGCCGGCGCCGTACTGGTCGCCACGGGCGCCTCGGTCCTGCCCGCGATGCGGGCGGCACGGGAGGACCCGGCCACCATCCTGAATCGAGAGTGACAAGACCGATGATCGAGACGACAGACCTCTGCAAGAGCTACGTCGGAACGGACGGCGAACGGATCGACGTCTTGAACGGCATATCGCTCACCGTTCCGGCGGGCACGTTCGCCGCGGTCGTCGGACCGAGCGGATCGGGCAAGAGCACCTTGTTGCTCATCCTCGGCGCACTGCTCCAGCCGGACGGCGGCAGCGTGCGCGTTGCGGGACGCGACCTCTGCGCCATGCCGGACTCCGAGCGGGCCGCGAGTCGGGCGGGACTCATCGGGTTTGTCTTCCAGCGCTTCCACCTGCTCCCCTATCTCACCGTTCGCGAGAACATCCTCTCCGCGTCCGTGGGGCTGCCGCGCGCGGCCGCCGATTCCGACGCGCGGGCCGACACGCTCATGAGAGAGTTGGGCATCGCGCATCGCCGCGAGCACCGGCCGGGCCGGCTCAGCGTGGGTGAAATGCAGCGGACCGCACTGGCGCGCGCCCTGCTGAATGGGCCGGAAATCCTCCTGGCCGACGAGCCGACCGGCAATCTTGACCGGAAGAACGCCGGGATCGTATTGGGCAAACTCGCGGAGTTCGCCGGCGGCGGCGGGACCGTGTTGATGGTCACGCACAGCAGCACGGCGGCCGGCCACGCGAACAGCGTCTGGAACCTCGAGCATGGCCGGATAGGCTGAGAAGCCGCATTTGCGCAGGCATCGCGGCTGCCGCAAGCCCGCGTCGGTCGTGTGAGCCGGTGGGTGGGGAGATCCTGATTCGATTCCGTATGCCGTCGCCCGCGACCTCGTCGACAATGCCTTATTTCTTCTCTTTCCGCTCCCAGGCGTTCTCCACGCCGACTACGCACAGGCGGCTTCGTACGGCCGAGCCGGATCCCGCACGGCTGTCCCGGATGACAATCGCGAATTTCAGCGGCTCACTCGTCTTCTTCCCCAATTCCGTGTTCTGCAGCGGCTGATCGTGCGCACGTTGCGCGCACGTTGCGCGCCCGATGCCGCAACATCGCCGCGCCGTGCTGGACTCGGGGCGAGACGGATTCGGGTTCAGCCCGGGGGCTATTCCAGCCAGACGCGTGCGCGGTACATGAGCGCGGCGGCGGGCAGCGTGTTGGTGTAGAGGCAGAGCTGGCCGTCGCCGAGACGATTGGTGCAGCCGGGCACGCCGGTCCAGGCGTTCGTTGGGCCGGCGCGATAGTCGAACGCGTAGCGGCGGCTGAGCCCCTCGTAGCCGGTTCCCGCGGCGGCGATGGTGGGGAACGAGAGGACGAGCTTGCCGCCGGCGAGCGCGGTGTTCAGGTGGAGGCAGGCGACATCGTTCGTGGTGGGGTCCAGGCCGGCGATATACTCGTCTTCGTTCGAGACGCCGTCCTGGTCGGGGTCAGCCTCCGGCGCGGCGTTCGTGCCCGCCAGATGCGCGATTTCCCAGACGTCCGGCATATTGTCCAGGTCGCCGTCCGCGGGCGCCGCCGGCGTGGTTGCGCACGCGACGGGCGAATAGGGGGACTCGCCGTCGGCGTTGTGCGCCATGACTTTGTAGTAGAACTTCGTGACGGCGGGCAGCCCGGTGTCCGACCAGCTCTGGCTGCCGGCGCCGGGTGCGGCCGCGCGGACCCACGCGGTCAGGCCGCTCTGGCGCCGGTCGATCTTGAAGCCCTCCTCGTTGCCGCTGTTGTCGGTCCAGGTCAGATCGATCCGATCCGACGAGACGGCCTTCGCCCTCAGGTCCGTCGGGGCCGCCGGCCGCTGCGGCGTGGCCGGCGTCGTGGCCGATGCGACCGCGCTGTAGGCGGAGTCGCCGCCCGCGTTGTAGGCCTTGATCTTGTAGTAGAATGTCGTGTCTGGCGGCAGCCAGACGTTCGTACAGGCGCATGAATCGGCTTCGAGGGTGGCGATGGTCGTCCAGTTCTGCGTGCCGCTTTGGCGGCGGTCGACCTTCATGCCGTCTTCGTTGTCGCTGTTGTCCGTCCAGCTCAGCGCGATCCGGCTCGAGACCGGGGCGCCGGCCGCCAGACCGCTCGGCGCGGCCGGCGGCGGCGGCAATGGCCGCGTGGTGGCCGAGCAGACGCCGGAATAGTCGGAATAGCCGGCGCCGTTGTAGGCGGCAATCCGATAGTAGATCTTTGTGTTCGCCGGCAGCAGCGTGTCGCTGTAGGCCGTCGCGTCGGCGGCCGCCGAACCGCTCCAGCCCCAGTCCGGCGTGCCGCTCTGGCGCCGGTCGATCCGGAACCCGTACTCGTTGTCGCTGCGGTCCGTCCAGGTCAAGTCGATCCGGTCATGCGAGACGGCGGCGGCGCTCAGGCCGTTGGGGGCCATGGGCTGGCTTTCGGCGATCGTGTAGCTCAGCCCCATGTCCATCACCAGGTCGCTGCTGTGGGCCGTGCACTGATGCAGTTCGACCGCGAGCACGTTGGTGCCTCGGACGAGCATGTCTTTGTTCGCGCTGACGTCGATCGCTTCGTAGGCGTCGCCTTCATGGCTGGCGGCGAGCGTGGCGTAGCCGATCGCGCCGGCCGGCATCGCTTGGCGCGTGAGCTCCCGGCCGTTCAGCCAGGCGACGAACCCGTCGTCGCAGCGCGCGTACAGCGTGAGCGTCCCGATGGTCGACGGGTCGACCCCAAGCGTGAAGCGCTTGCGGAAATAGGTTGTCGGGTGTTTGTCCGACGGGTCGGACCCGTAAGACACGGTCGTGTCCACGTAGGTCTCGCCGTAGCCGAGGAGCGCGGGGCCGGTCGCCCACGCGCCGTCGTCGCAGGCCGCGCCACGCCAGCCCGTGCCGAGATCGGCGCCGAGATCGTGATAGCGCCAGCTCGACCGCGCGGAGATCAGCTCGCCGCCGATGCCGCGCACGAGCCGGTAGACGGCCGTTGCGCGCGGCGCGATCGTGACGGTGAACTGCCCGCCGAGAATCGGGGTGACTTCTTCATGGCTGAAATAGTCGTGCGCCGCCGTCGGCGTGTAGGACAGACCGGAGATTGTATAGGTCACGGTCTCGGCCGTCGAGCGGGGGTTCGCGACCAGCACATACCCTTCGCCCAGGTAGTCGCGGGTGCCGTGGTTGACCCGCGTGTTCGACGTGCCGAGCTGCCAGTCGGTCCAGTGCGGCTGGCGGATGAGCGGCATGAGCCGGTCGATCTCGCGGCGGATGTTCGGCATGTCCGGCCACCAGGGCCGCGTCTCGATCGGGCCGAACTCCGGAAACTCCTCAGACGGCAGATACAGGTCGCGCCAGAACCCGATCGCGCGCGCGCCGCGCATGATCGAGGTGTAGACGATGGCCCGGAATTGCTCGCCGACGCCCAGGTTGATCTGCCCGAACGAGACCGGGTTGCGCTGCCGCTCGATGTTGTCGATGACGACCAGCCCGTCACCGTGGCCCCCCGTGTAGTCGCCCACCACATCCGTCGAATGCGCAAAATCGGTACAGTACCTGCGGGTCACGCCCTCGTTGCCCAGCAGCATGTAGATCGGGTGGAGCCTCTTGCCCGTGCCGTCGACATCATGCGCCTGGATCGTCTCGCAGACGGCTTTGGGAACCGCATATTCCACGGTCGCCTCGTTGTCCCAGAAGTAGCAGAAAAGCCGGTCCATCAGCCCGGCCGCCTTGATGTCGGCGATGGCATCGGCCAGATGCTCCATGTCGCCGTAATTCCAGCCGTCGGCTCCAATGTACTGGCTCATTTGGAACCCGCACAACATGCCGTTGGGATTGAAGGCCGAGACGGCGTTCATCGCCTTCTGAATGCCGCCGACCCAGTGCCCACTCCGCATCGAGCAGTTGAAGCCCTGCTCCGAGTAGAGGGTCCAGTCGGGGCGGTCGCCGTCGCAGAACATGGCCAGCGGGAAGAACGGCTTCCACGCGCCCGCCTCGAACACCTCGAAGTTGCCCAACGCGTCCACGCGCACGTGCGCGCCGTCGAACGGGACTTTCTCCGTCGGCGGCTGCTCGAAGCCGATGCCCTCGCCGAAATACGCGTCATCCAGCCACATCGCGCCCGCGCCGTCCGGCTGCTCCGCCTGTTCCATCGTAAGGACAACGATCTGGATATACGCGTGGATCGAGCTCCACCTGTAAGGAAGCACGCACTCGTGCCAGGTCGCCGCGTCCGTCGTGGCTTGCCGCGAAACGGCGATGTTGCCCAGGAACTTGCCGCCGCTGTCGTAGGCCTTGAACATGATCGCGACGATCGGAGGCGGCCAGCTCCCCGACTTCATGTAGATCGCGAACGTGTAGGTCGTGCCCGGCCCCACCCCGATCCAGCGCGAACGCAGAATGCCGCCAACGCCTGCCAGCTTGACCGAGCCGCTGCCCCCGCCCCGCGACACCGCCCCGTCGTATTGCGCGGCACCCTCCAGCGTCCAGGAGTTGGTCCCGCTGATCGAAGGGTTCGACAACCGATTCGCCCCCGTGCGCGGCATGTGCGGCTGCGCCCGAACGTCCGGCACGGCACGAAACAGAACCATCGCCACCCACGCGGCACGAATGCCATAGCCCCGCCATTGGCGCATCTGCATCGTATTCTCCCTTCATTGTCAGTTCGCTTTCCCTTCACTTAACCTGCGGCGGCGCGATGAGCCCCACCCGACCGCGCGCCTCCGCACTGGGGCTGGGCTCTCATTCCGCCGGCTTGCACGCTGTGTTCCAGCGCATGTTGCCTCCATCAAAATGCCAAACAGTCTTGAGCAGGCCCTTACCCCCATATCGCCTTCTATATTAAGGATAGCCGCCGAACCCCGTTTCCGGACAAAATCGTCCGGCGTCCTGGAGGCCGGGCGTCAGAGGTACGGGAAAAGCCGCTGAGCCGAAGCGCATACGCCATGGTATTGGGCGGAGGGGTCAGCCGTGAATCAACAGTGAACCTATAGAGCGCCGTTCGGGCATGCGCAGCGTGCCCGAACGGCGCTTTCCGGCCGGAGAGGTTCTCGCCTTGCCGGCTCCTGCTTCCGCAACGTGGCAGCCAGCCGTTTTGGGCGCGGCAGTGTTCGTGCTGGACCGAACGGCTGAGTACGTGTCGCACTCGTGAGACAAGCCGGCCGGTGGAGGACGGCGGCGTGTGACGGGCCGCTCCTTTCGAGAAGGCAGACCCGAGTCTGATACCCTTCCATGCGCAGGCGGAACGTGTTGGCGGTCACGGGGGCGAGCGTCGCGCCGGTCAGGAAGTCCTTCACGACCGAGGGCTGGTACGGCAGCCCGTCGATTCTGAACTCGGCGGCGACGGACCCGCCGCCCGGGTTCTGGATGATGATGTATCCCGTGTGTTGATCGTCGCGGGCACCGAACCGCAGCGCGTCGGTCGAGGCCGTCACCCGCCACGATGTCCAATGCGGCCGGCGGATGATCGGCAGGAGCCGATCCACCTCGCGCCGGATCCTCGGGAATTCCGGCCACCAGGGCTGTTCGTCGATGGGCGGGAGTTCGGGGAACTCCTTTCTGGAGCCCTCGCCGTAGCCGTCGCGCCAGTAGGTGATCCCTTTGGCGCCGGCGATGATCGCGTTGTAGACATTGGCGCGGAACGCGCCGGCGCTGAGCGGGCCGGTTACGTTGAGGGTGGCGAAAGAGACGGGGTTGATCTGGCCCTCGATGTTGTCGAGCAGGGCGATCCCGAAATCGTAGCCGCCGTCCGCGCCGGGCCTGCCTGCCGAGACGTAAGCGCCGACCGCGTCGCTCAAGCCGGCGTTTGCATAGACGCGCGCCGTATTGCCGGCGCCGTGAAGGATTGCGATCGGGTGCATCGGCCGTCCCGCCTTGTCCCTGTCCGCTTTCCGTATGGCGGCCACCATCTCGATATTCGGCTGCCACACGTTGCAGGCGTTTCCGTTGTTCCAATAATAGGCGAAGATCCGGTCCGTCAGGCCGGCCGTCTCGATGTCCCGGAGTCCGGCGTCGAGCTGCGTGAGACCACGATCGACCCCATGCTCGGGATTGACGTAGCCGCTGATTTCCACGCACCCGAGCATGCCGTCGGGGTTGAACGCGGATTTCGCCGCCGCGCATTTCTTCAAGTGCTGCACGGACTGGGCGCGCATAACGCAATTCCAGCCCTGCGCGGAGTAGACCGAGAAGTCGTCGCGCGCGTGGTCGTTGAACACGCCCCAGAGGAAGAACGGGACCCATTCGCCGTTGCGCTTCACCTCATAGTTGCCGAGCGCGTCCACGCGGACACGGGAACCGGCGAACGCCGATTTGGGCGAGGGCGGCTGCTCGAAGCCCGTCCCCTCGCCGAAGTAGAAGTCGTCGGCCCAGACGTGGCCGGTATTGTCTTCCGACACCCACGGGAAGAGCTTGATCTCGGCATAGTGCGTCCGGGCAGAGGCCCGGAACTCCATGGCCGCCTCTTCCCAGCGCTGCGCCACGCTGTTCCCGCAGGTTTGCTGCTCGAAGCGGTAATGGCCCTCGGCCGTCTTCAGCCGCTTCCGATCCCCGTCGAGATGATCGATGCGCAGGGTCAGCCATCGCGGGACATGTGTCGAACGCATGTAGAGCGAGAACGTGTAGACCCTGCCCGGCGTGACCGGGACCCAGTTCGCCAAGGCCCGCGAGGTGTCGGGATCCGGTCCGTCGCCCTCCCACCGGTAGGGCGAGGTCAGGCGCAACGAGCCGGACCCGGCTGCGCGCGACAAGCCCGCGTCGTAGACGGCGTCGCCCGTGAGCGTCCAGCCGGTCGTGCCGATGACGGCCGCGTTCCGGATGAGGTTCCGGCCCGCGCGTTTCAGGTGCGGTTGCGGGGCCCGGTCGATCACGGCCGCGGCCGGTTCGCGCGTGGCGGCAACGTACTTCAGGGCGCCCGCGCCGCCGGCGCATGCCACGGCGACGCCGGCGACGATGGCGGCGGCGGTCTTGAGCCTGGCCAGGTTCATCATGCGGATGGCGCCCCGCGCCAGCGCGGCCGCGACACTCGTCGCGGCCGATCCGGTCGCGCTTCCGAGCGCGGCCGCCTGCGCGGCCGCCACGAGCGGCGCGGGCGCGGCCTCGGCGGCGCACTCGCCGAGGTACGCCGCCAGCATGCCGCCCGAGACGGCCGTGCCGTATCGGCCGAGCCGGATTCTGAGCGTCTCGAGCGCGCGATAGAGACGCTTGTCCAGCGCGGCCGCCGAACAACCCAGCTCGGCGGCGACGGCACGGCGCGGCATCCCGCGCAGGAAATGCAGAACCACCGCATCCCGCGCGACGCGCGGCAGCCGCGCGATTTCTTCGTCCAGGTATTCCTGAATATGGGTCCACCACGAGACTTCCTCGGCGCTGCGCCTTTGCTGTTCCGCCATGACGGCCGCCTCCTCCTCGCGCCGCTTGCGCCGCGCCCGGTCCCGCCGAATATTGCTTACCACGAAGCGCGACGTCTTCAGCAGCAGCCGGATCAGCATCCCGCGCGTCCGGATGCCTTTCGCCTTCCTCGCCAACACGATGAACACCGCTTGCGTTGCGTCGTTCGCCAGGTGCGCGTCGCCCGACAGGCCGCGCCGGCAGATCCCGTAGACCATCGCCGTGTGACGCTCGACCAGCAAGCGGAACGCGTCCTGCGCGCCCGTTGCATTGTACCGGGCGAGGAGTTGCTCGTCGTCCGGCTCGCGCATCTGCTCTTTCCCTGCCATAGGCCTCATCGTTTGACTCGAAGTCCCCGTCCGGCCCGAGCATACCCAGACTCCCGGACTCTCGCCTCCGGCTTGCCCGGCCCGTCGGGATTCACCAGGCGATAGACCGCGGTTCTCTTGCCGTCAAGCGTGACCGTGAAGGATGAATCGGAGAAGCTCGCCACGGCCGGCCCGTCCCAATCGAAGTAGTCCTTGACCGCGACCGGCGAATAGGAGAGCCCCTCGACGGAGAAGGCGGCGGTCGCGGCAGAACGGGACGTATTGCAGGCAATCACATACCCCTCACGCCTGTTGTTGTGCTCGTACTCGCGTGTGCCAAGCACGATGCGGTCTGTTTTACACAGAACTCGCCATGAAGTCCAGTGCGGCAGCCGGATGATCGGGAGCAGGTCATCGACTTCCCGGCGGACCGCGGGCAGTTCCGAATACCACGAGTGCAGCTCGATGGGCTTTGCGCCGGCAACGCCGCCGGCGCCCTTGCCGTCCTTGCCGACCCAGTCCTTCCAGAAACTGAACCCTTTGGCGCCCCCGATGATCAGGCTGTAGATATTGATCCGGTCCACGCGCCCGTTGACCTGGGCGAAAAGCGGAGCGTCCTGGCCTTCGATGTTGTCCAGAACCAGCAAACCCGCGGGCCCGCCCGCCGCGCCGCCGGTATTGCCCAGGCCCGCGCCGGTATAGCAGGCCGCCATATCGTAATAGCCGCGGTACATGCGGGCCATTCCGTAGTTGCCCGCCAACTGATACAACGGGCGAAGCCGCCTGCCTCTGTTCATACTCCTTTCCGCCCGGTCAATCGTCTCGGCGCATGTCTTGGGAGTAGCATAGATGTCCCAGGGGGAAGCCTTGCGGTCTCTCATGTTGTAAGTCTGATACGTTTCGTTGTCCCAATAATACATGATCACGGTCTCCGACAGACCCGCCTCGTGTATGTCCCTGATGCGTTGAGCCAGCAACGAATAGTCTTTCTGGTGCCAGGCACCGACCCACGGGCCTATGTCGAAGAAGCACTTCAGACCGGCTTCTCGTGCCTTTCGTATGCCGTCAATCGACGATGCACGGCTGCTGCAATTGAAGCCGGCCCCGGCATAGGCGGTCCAATCGGCGCGATGGCCGTCCGCGCATATCGAGAACGGAAAGAAGGGTTTCCATTCGCCGCCCTCGCATATTTCGATGTTCCCCAATTCATCGAATCGCGTGATCGTGCCGTCGAAACGCCGTTTCGGGCTTGGCGGCCGGTCGAAACCGACCCCTTCACAGAAGAAGAAATCGTCCAGCCATATGGACCCGTCGTTCCGCGGCCCGATGGTCCGGCAAATGAGAAGCTCCACGTGCGTGACGTCGCTACCCGGCACATAGACATTGGCCGACTCTTCCCATTTGTTCGCCGCCGTGCCGCATTCCCTGCCGGCGGTCCATGGCGAGGGGTTCTCGGGATAAGACTTGATTCGCATGTGCCACAGACACGGCCACACGCTGGATTTGGTGTAGGCGCCAAAGGTGTAGGTCTTGCCCGGAACCACCGGAATGCGCGCGGAGACCGTGCCTTGGCTCCACTTCTGCTTTGCCGCATCGAGGCGGATGGAACCGGAACCGTCCGGCGTTCTCGATACCAACCGATCGTAGGAGGCGGTCCCGGAGGACAACTTCCACCCATCGGGCCCGGCCACGGCCGGATTGACGAACAGATTCTCGCCCGTCCGCCGCATATGAGGCCGTGGGCCGCCAACGGCCAGGAACGAAGCACTCAGGAACACGAGAAGAAACAGGTGGTACGTGGCTCTCATTTGTGCGCTCCTTCATATGAAAGATGTCCGCCGAACCCCGTTTCCGGACAAAATAGACGGCAGCCGGGTCCTTGTCCGGGGGCAGGAGCACGTTCAGGAACAGGTCGCGTGCCGCCGGCGCCGGCAACGCCGCCGCCGGCGTGATGTGGTGGGACGCGTGCTGCCGCGCCGCGTTCGAGATCGCCTGTTCGGATTGAAGGTCGTCGCCGCCGCCAATGTCGCCGTGAACAGGCCTCCAATTCCGGTTCCTTCGCGAAGCCGTGCCGGACGCCGGTCCGGTGATCTCCGACTCCTCACGGTTCTGCCGGGCTCGACACCGGCCCGCGGACCGGCGTGAGCCGATAGGCGAGCCGGGCCGCTTCGCCCTGCTTCAACGTTGCGGGCAATTCGATCTCGACGCGGTTGATCCGGTAGTCGCCATACTTGCCCAACGGGCCCGTCCGGCAAACGCGCAGCGGGCGAGGCGCGGCCAGTTCGAACCGCACACCGCACGAGGCGGAATCCATCACCGTGAAGTCCATGCCGGGCGCGGCTTCGTCCGCATGCGGACCGGAGAGCTCGGCGCCGCGCTTCTTGCGCTTGCCGCCGGCAAGCGGGACGTTTTCGATGAGGCGCATCAGGCTAACGTCGGCATCAGCCGCGACCGTCAGCTCGATCGCGAGCTGCTCGGGCTCGAAGCGATAGCGCCGCGTGTAGCGAAGCGGCAGGCCGGCGATTCGGCCGGTCACGGTCAGGCGGCCATTCGGCTCGTCCAGCTTGACGGCCGTCGCGTAGTAGTCTTCCCAATCCCGCGTGCCGTCGGGGTTGAACGCGACGAGCCCGTGGTGCATGAGCGCGGACCAGTTGGCGGCCATGACCGCCGCGCCGTAGTCCGGCGTCCAGAACAGGCTCAGCCCGCCGCCCAGGAAAGGAAGGACGTATTTCTCTTTGATCGGCTTGCCCGTGTTCTCCGCGTCGTCCGGCATCGGCTTGCGGAACCGCGGATGATTCCGGCGGTAGGCCCATTCCGCCATCGGCTTGCCGATGTAGATGACGGCGTAGTAGCCCGGCCGCTTCACGGCCAGAAGCTGATCGGCAAACGTGCGGGTGAACGGCTGCGGTTCACAGGCGGGCCAGATGCCGGACTTGTCCGGCTCGGCGTCGTATTCGAATCGCGGATCGCCGGTCTGCCCCGGGAACTCCTCGTACGTCTTCTTGAGGCCCTTCAGGATCTGCTCTCTGGCGCGCTCTTCCCGGCGCTGCCGGCTCTCCGGCGTGCCGGGCGGGCCCGCCGCCCAGAGCCCGACTTCCGGCAGGACGTCGTCGAGGATGCCTTTCGCGCCGCTCCATTGCTCCTGGAAGAAGCCCATGCTGACCCGGTGGTTGAAGTTGAACCCGCCCAGCACGCCGCCGCCGGGTTCCGGCGCGACCGTATGGTTGAAGAACCGGTACGAGTTGCGGATCGAGTCGAGAAACTCGCGGTCGCCGCTGAGCCGGTAATAGACCGCCATGTGCCAGTGCGTCATGCCGATGTAGCTGCCGCACGGGCCGGTCGCCTCCTCGTGATAGCCGGCCGGATGCGCGCCGGCGGCGAACCGCCGCGCGAACAGGCGGCTGAGCCGGTCGTAGACGGGGTCCTGGGCGCCGCGCGCGAATTCGGCGTACGAAACCAGTTGGTGCGAACTCTGGTTGCGGCACGAAACGAGCCGGTCGGTAAACGTACGGTCCACCATGTGCCGGACCCCTTCCGTCCAGATCGCCCGCACGGCCTCCGGCAGGTGCGGGGCGGCCAAGCCGAACGGCGGCAGGTCCTTCTGGCCCATCTGGAAGGACATGCCGCTCGGATACGGGTCCGTCGCGGCATTCCGCCAGACTTCCGCCTCGCTGAGCGCCAGCAGGTCGCGCAGGCACGCCGCGGCCGCCCTGAAGAGCAGCTCTCGTTTGCCGTAGTACGGGTTGATCGGCTCGTCGAGCAATGCGGCCTTCGCCAGGGCGGCCGGGGTCGACGAGTGGGCGCGGTCGCCAAACCCGCCGACGGGCAGAAACCCATCCCAGCGCGGCCGCGGTTTCGGCGCCGCGTTCGGCTTGGGCTCGCGGAAAAACAGGCCGCCCCAAGGGTCCGCCGGGTCCACGTTCTGACGTCGCAACGCGTAGGCCACTTTCGGCAGCGAGGTGCCGTAACCGAACAGCTTCACGTTCCGGAGCGGATCGCGCAGCCAGGCCGCTTGCCGGCTCGCGAGCGGCACGATCAGCGCTTCCGCCGCGCCGACGTTTTCGGGCGCCAGAATCCCGGGCAGCAGCTCGGCGATCCGCCGCTGGAACTTGTGGCTCACGACGGACCCGTCGGGCAGCACTTCGGCCGACGCGCGGATCGCGCGCGCCGCCTCGGGCGTCGTGCACAGAATCAGCGGGAAGCCCCAGGCGCGGAACCGCCAGACCTTCTCCGGAAACTCGAATGTCCAGACACAGTCTGTCCGCTCCACGTTCAGCGTGGACGCGCGCTTGTCGCTCGCCTCCCTCAAGACTCGGTCCCGCTCGTCCAAAACCCGCACCGCGCCTTCAACGCAGGCGATCGTCAGCTCCTCCGCGCGCGGCGGCACGCAGGCGTATAGGCGCTCCGGACAGTCCCGCCAGGGCGAGAAGTGCCCGTTCTGGAACGAGACCCCGAACGGCAATGCGGCGGTCAACACCAGCCGTAAGTCGGTGGCTTTGACGCCGGTCTGCACACGGACCTGATGCACGCCGCGGCCGACCAGCGCGAAATGCGCGTCGAGTAACGCGCCCCGGAGCAAGGCCGCGTCTGCCGGGACCGGCGGCGGTAGCCCGTCGACGTATGCGTCGCGCGGGTGACAGATCGGCGCCTCGAGACCCGGCTCGACGTATTGCCAATGCGTCAGGCGCTCGTCGGCGTCGAACACGCGCAGCATCGCACAGTCACCCTTCGCGTTGCGGATCAGCGCCCGCCCGCGGGCGGGTGCGTTCCCGACCACCAGATAGACGGCCAGCGCCGGGTCCGCGTGCAGGCCGCCGATCTCCATCGACGCGCCACCCGCCGTGTCGAACCGGGGCGGCGGCGGCCGTGGCGACGTCCACGTCAAGGCCGTCGCGGGCGGCTGCCCCGCCGGCGGCGGACGATAACCGGCCGCGTCTGCCGAGCTGATTCGGACGGCGGCCACTGCGACGGAGACAAGAAAGCCGCATCCTGCGTTGCCGGCCGTGCTCATAGGATCTGCCTCCTGATCGTTCGAACTCGTACGGAGAGCGTGAACCACGAATGCGCGCGAATCAACACGAATTGGGGTGAAGGACAACTTCCCTGCCGGCAGGCATTCGATCTAACAAATTTCTAGCCTAGTATATACCAGTCGTCTGACATTGTCAAGGGGGTGATCCGGGCCGATCGGCAGAGGCGGGCCCCGGTCAGCGGCTCTTGGCGATTTTCCTCGTGAATTCGCGCTCGGTCGGCTCCTTGAGGATACAAGCGTTCAGGCGAGCGAGGCCCCCGGCCCGCTGCGCGGCGCCGGACAGAACGAGGTGGAGACTTTGTCGTAATCTTTGTCGATCCCGCCGCTGCGGCGGGGATTTTCGAGCTAGTTCCCGAGTAAGTTCTCGAGCAAGTTTCAGGGAGAAACTTCGTAAGGGGCCTCGGCGGCCGCATAGTAGAAGAGCCGTCTCGGCTCTTCCTCCCCGGCGGCACCCCGTGCCGACCGGGATATCCGGAGGTGTCTGGGCCTCCGGGGAAAGCGGCGGGACGCCGCTTCTACTTTCAAGTTTCAGGCGAGCGTATCGAGGCTGGCGCGCAGTTCCGCGATGATACGCTGTTTGAGTTCTTTTCGCGACGGACCTCTCGCCTGGCCGACCGCGGCGGAGTATGTTTTGCCCTTCCATCACGCAACGGATCAAGGCATCCGAGCTGAGAGCCATGTCCTCAAGAATACACGGGAAGGCGGCGCCAGCGCAAGTGTGCCGGCGCCATCGCAGCCCTCGACAACCGTGCGGGGGATCGGGTACACTGCTCGCGAGTCGGACACGGAGCGAGTCGTGGAGAAGAAGCGGATAGCCTCCGAAACTGAGATCGGGCAGGATGCGCTGGCCCCGTTCAAGCACGCCGAATGGCGGCGCCTGACGCCGGGCGAGCGGCTGCTCCGCTCGTGGCGTTTGCGCGCGCGGCTGCCCGACCCGATTGCCGTGCATGATCGCAAGCTTTTTCCGAAGCCTTGAAGACCACGCCGTCGACTACCTGCTGATCAGCGGCCAGGCGACGGTGCTCTACGGCGCCGCGGCGTTCTCGGAAGACATTGATCTCTGGGTCAATCCGACCGAGCCGAACCGGCGTGCGTTCCTTTCCGCCCTGGCCGCGCGGCGCGCGTGCTACTACAAGGCGACGCCTCCCTTCGAGGGGGAAGCAGACGCCGAACTGGCGGCGGCGGCCGAGAAGCGGCTCCTGGCGCGTATGGCCGCCTGCCAACGCCGCGATCGGGAATACTGGCGGGATATTCTGGCCGAATTGCGGCGCATGGATCGCGACGGGACGCTCATGCGCGTCGGAACCCAGGTGCAGGCGCCGTAGCGATACGGCCCCGGGGAAGACCGCTCAGCCGTGCCCCGCAACGGGCGCAAGGAATCTCTGCACACCGTCCACACGCCATCCCTGCCACCAGGAAGTCGAGAAGATACCCCTACAAATGTCATCTACCGTGATGTAAATACCCGTACTTATCGCGCGACGCCGAAGAGCCGGGATGCGGGCGGCGATGAAGCCTGCCAACGCCGTTTCAGCGCGCGTAGCCGGTGGCGTAGTCGTGCCGGCATTCCTGTTCGGCTTCCTCGGGGTCGCGGCCCAGTTCGGTTGCCAGTGCGCGGTGCATGCCCGTCACCCGTTCCCGCTGCGCGGGGTCCGCGGCCAGATTCGCCCATTCGCCGGGGTCGCGTTCGACGTGATACAGCTCCTGCTCCGGCCCGTACTCTTGGTTCATGCGCGTGTGGTAGACGTACTTCCACGGGCCCTCACGCAGCATGGCGAACCCGGACGAGATGTTGTGCGCGTAGTACTCGCTCACCGCGCGGTCCTTCCAGGGCGCCGAGCGGTCGTCGAGCCAGGCCAGCATCGAATGCCCGTCCCAGTTCTCCGGGACCCGGGCGCCGGCGAGTTCCGCCACGGTCCGTGTGAGGTCGACCAGCGAGCAGGCGCCGGCGCGACGCTGCCCGCCCGCCCAGCGTTCCGGCCAGTTCACGATCAGCGGGATGCGCGACGCATGCTCGAACATGTTGTTTTTCCACCACATGCCGTGGTCGCCCTTGTTCTCGCCGTGGTCGCTGGTGTAGATCACGATCGTGTCGTCGGCCGCGGCCGAGCCGCGCAGCGTCGCGAGCACCTGCCCGATCTCCGTATCCATCCACGACACGAGCGCCCAGTACAACTCGCGGCCCAGCTTCACGATGTTGCGGTCGTCACGGTTCACGCCGAACCCGTAGATGAGCTGGCGGTAGTTCGTCGGCAGCCGTTCGAACCAGCCCGCGGGCAGATCGGGCATGGGCACGCGGTCCTCGTGCCGGCGGAAGTACGCGTCCGGCGCGATCAGCGGGAAATGCGGGGCGATGTAGCCGAGCAGCATGAAGAACGGCTGATCGTGCGGCCCGCGCCGCGCGAGGAAATCGCAGGCGACGTCCGTGCGCCGGCGGTCCAGTTGCATCACGCGCGACTTGTCTTCGTTCCCGACGAAGAATTGCGAGGTGCGCTGTTCCCAGGACTTGTGCCCCATCGCCGTGGATGCCGGATCGCGGCGGCCGCCGCGGCCCGTCTTCAAGAAACCGTTCTCGTCTTTCGCGATCAGGTCGCGGAACCCGTACCGCCGCGTCTTGTCGTAGTGCATCTTGCCGCACAGCACCGAATCGTAGCCCGCCTCGTTCAGAATGCGGGGCAGCGACGGATAGTCCGCGCTCGGCAGCCAGCAACTGTTGCTCCACGCGCCGCACTTGCTGATGTACTGCCCAGCCGTGAAACTCAGCCGCGCCGGCACGCACAGCGGGGAGGTCGTGTAGCACCCGTCGAAGACCACGCCTCCCGCCGCCAGCCGGTCCAGCTCGGGCGTGTGCACAACCCGATCCCCATAACAGCCCGTGACCGCCGGATCGTGTTCGTCGGACATGATCAACAGGATGTTCGGCCGCTCTTGCGCCATGGCGAGTCTCCTTGGTATAGTATTCAGCCGGTGCTCACAATTCAGCATATGGCGATCCTGCACCGTTAATAAAGCAACTGGGGTATGAAAAGATAGCATTGAACCGGTGATTCCGTAGCAAGGCATGGGCATGATGAACAGGCCGTCGCAGCGCCCGCCGGCCATCCGCCGGTGCGATCCGGAGGAGTGGGTGGACGCGCTTCTGGATCGGCGTACGGAGTTGGTGTTGCGGGTATGCCGCTATCATCACCGCCGCGGTGCGTTCTCTTCGCCCGAGCAGGTGATGACACAGCACCTGGTGACGTTCGTCGAGCAGGGCTATTTGCCGGCGATCGTGGACGGCAAACCGATCCGCGTGCTGGCGGGGGAGTGCCTCTGGATCTCGCCGGGCCACTCGCGCCGATACTACGGGCTGCCCGATACCCCGGTCATGCGGCACTACAACCTGCGGTTCACGTTCCGGCGCGGCGGCCGGCACCTGTGTTTTTCGCGGGCGCCGGTCCGGTTGCGGAATGCGTGGGCGATCGCGCCGGCGATGCAGCAGCTCTACGATCTGGCGCAGCACGGCCAGCCGTTTCATGAGCCGCGGCTGCGCGGGCTGTTGCTGACGTTGGGCACCACGTTCCTGAGTCTTGCCCGTGAGCCCGGCGAGCGGCACCGGACACTCCGGCCGGCGGTCCGGTTGCGGTTGAACCAATTCATCGTCGATCACGCGGGCGAGCCGATCGGGCCGCGGGCGCTGGCGCGTGAGGCGGGGCTGTCGCCGGACTACTTCACGCGCCTGTTCCGCGCGACCTATGGGATGGCGCCGCGCCGCTATCTGAAGCGGGAACGCATGCGGCTGGCGGGTATCGAGCTGCGGGAGACCGGCCTGACCGTTGCGGAGGTCGCCCGCGCGTTCGGGACGCACAACGTCAGCTTCTTCTGTCGCCAGTTCCGCGAGGTGATGGGCTGTTCGCCGAACGTGTTCCGCGGGAGGGTGGGGGACCCCGACGGCGTCGATCCGGCCGTTTCGGGGGAGTCGCAACCGGGGCGGTCGGCACCGCAACGATAAACTTGGGGCTCGGAAAAGGCTGTAACGCGCCGCCGTTTTGCGGCTATACAGGGGCGGAACCATGAACGAATTTGACGAAACGGCCGTGGTGCAGGCGGTACGCGCGGGCGATCTGGACGCGTTCGAGTCGCTGATGGCCCAGTATGCGGGCCGGCTGCGGGCGCTGATTGCGCTGAAGGCGCCGGTCGCGCATCTGATCGACGAGATCGCGCACGAGGCCTTTGTCTATGCCTACCGCCATATCGAGGCGTTCACGCCCGGCACGTCTTTCTTTGCGTGGCTCGCGGCGATCGCGCACCAGCTTCTGCGCGCGCAGGTGCAGCGCTACAGCCGGGATCTGGCCCATCAGCTCGACTACAGAGAGGAGGCGGTGCTCGCGGTCTGCCGCGAGCGCCTCTCGGAGAAACGTGTGCGGGAACTGGACCATCTGGAGGCGTGCCTGGGCCGGGTCCCGGCGAAACTGCGCGCGGTGCTTGACATGAAGTACAAGATGTCGTTTTCCGCGGAGGAGATCGCGTCGGCCACCCGGCGCACGATCGCCTGGGTCCGCACGACGTTGTGTCGGGTGCGAAAGGAACTGAGAACCTGTATCGAGGCCAGGCTGGCCGCGGAGCGAGGCTAGGTGCGCACGAACGCAAATACGGTGACGTATTCGGCCCATGCGGCTCGCGAGGACGCTCGCCCTCCAATGGTAGAGAAGTGGCCCGGCTTCGCGTATTGGAGGGCGAGCGTCCTCGCGAGCCGCTTGCTTGAAGGTCTTCTCGATCGTTGCCGTGTTCGACAGATGAGGCACTAAGTGGACGAAGGAATCCTCCAACTCATTGACGGGGCGATAGCCGGCGACTTGTCGGACGAGGAGCGGCGGGTGTTGCGTCGCGCGCTGGACTCCGACCCGGCGGTTGGTTCCGAGCTGCTCGAGCAGCAGGCGACCGCGCAGGCGCTGGGCGTCCTGCTCGGGGATCCCGCGGGCAATCGCCGCGTGGTGCGCTCCGTGCTGGCGGACTTGCGCGGCACGGCGCCGGCCGCCTTCCGGGCGGGGGTCAAGCGCGCGCTGGCGGCGGCGCCGGGCCGTGGCGGGGCCGGCGCGCGGCCTCGCCGGCGCCTTGCCGCGGCGCGGCCCCGCGGCTACCGCGTGTGGCGTTGGGTCACGGGCCTGGCGGCGGCGGTCCTGATCGCGCTGGGCGCGCTTGTGCGGTGGCAGTCGGACCTGTTGGGCCGGCGCTGGGGCGCCGGCGCGGTGGCGACGGTTCGCCAGGTTTCCGGCGAGGTCTACCGGCTGAGCGCGGAGCACCGCGTGCCGGTGAAGGCTGGCGAGCGGGTCGACATCGGGCAGACGATTGTGACCGGCGCCCGTGCAAGCGCCGTGACGCTTGCACGTCAGGACGGGTCTGCGTTCGAGCTGGCGGCTGCAACGACCTTTGCGTTTCGTCAGTCGGAGGCCGACCCGGCGCCTGTCGCCTTTACCGAAAGCGGCCTGATCCGAGCGGTCATCACGCCGCGGCCGCCGGCGGAGCCGGTCCGGCTCGGCACGCCGCACGCCGCGATTCGCGTGATCGGCACGCGGCTCGAGGTGCGCGTGCAGGCGGAGGCGAGCCGCATCGCGGTCAGCGAGGGCGTGGTCGAGGTCACCAATCTGCGGGACGGGGCCACCGAACGCGTTGCCGCCGGCTGCGTCTGCATGGCCGGGAACCGGCTGGTTGTCGAGTGGCCCGCCGGCGCACGAACACGGCGTGGCCTCGTTGCGCTGTACACCTTCGCCGAAGGGCGGGGCCGGTTCGTGCGGGACGTCGCCGGTATGGGCCCGGCGCTCGATCTTGAGATTCCGGAGCCGGGCGCGGTCGCCTGGCTGCAACCGGCCGGACTCGCCGTACGGGCGCCGACCCTCATCGCGTCGGTGCGCCCGGCCGAAAAGATCGCGCGCGCCTGCGCGGCGAGCGACGAAATCACGATCGAGGCGTGGATTCGCCCCGCCAACATCACGCAGGGCCGCGTATGGGAGCGCATGCCGGCACGGATCGCAACGATGTCGGCCAGCGCGTCGCGTCGGAACTTCGAGCTCGGCCAGAACCTCAACACCATCACGGTCCGGTTGCGGACCGGACCCGACCACGAGAAGTGCCTGTGGACGCCCTACGGCTCGCTCCACCCGCAGCTCACGCATGTGGTCGTCACACGCCGGCACAGCGGGGAGGTCTCCTTCTGGATCGACGGCGTTCGAGCCCAGGTCGGCACCTATGACGAAGCGGGAACCCGCTTCGTCCCGCACGGCGGGGAGCCGGGCCGATTCGGTGCCTGGGACGCCGGTATGCGCCTCGCGCTGGCCAACGAGTTTGGCGCGGATCGCGCGTGGCTGGGCGAGTATCATCTGCTCGCCGTCTACTCGCGCGCACTCGACGAATCCGAGATCCGACAGAACCGCGCCGCCGGGCTTGCCCTCCAGGATCGTCGGACCGCACTGCCTCCCCCGTGATGTAAAGTTCGCGTCTTTTAGAATCTGATTCTCGCCCCTGAGAACAGCTTCGTCCTGCAAGACACGGAGGTGCTATATGTGATATTGGCGGCTTGGGCTTGTGTGAAAAGAGCGGTTCAATCAGTTGGCATGAATCTTGCTCCGTATATTGGGTGGCCGGCGAATGCAGGGCAGGGCGCGCGGTCGATTTCTGTAACGTTCCGGGACGGGACGGCTATGTGGCTGGTGAAGGGACGGTGCAGAGCGGGGTTCAATCGACCTACATCGAAGAGTTCCGGAGGGCTCGGACATGCCAGCAAGACACACCTGCCGCACGACTTCCTGGATTGTTGTATTCGCACTTCTTCTGTCGATGCTCACGCCTATGGTGGTGTGGGCCGCCGCACCGACCAGCGGGCTGGTCGGCTTCTGGACGTTCGACGAAAGCAGTGGAACCGCGTTGGCGGACTCGTCCGGCCGGGGGAACAACGGCACGGTGTATGGTGCCTCCTGGACGAGCGGCAAGATGGGCGGCGCGCTTTCGTTCGATGGCGCGAACGATTATGTGCAGGTCCCCAACAGCAGCAGCCTCGGTTTGAACACCTACGGAACCCTGTCCGTCTGGGTTTTGATGCCCGATGCCGACCTGGAGGGGGGCTGCGCGATCCTGGCCAAACAGTCGGGCTGGCACCAGCCGGGTTTTGTGTTCAACACCTACCCGTACGCCAACGACTTCTGGCTCTACAGCGGGGGCGGCAGCGGGAAGGCGTTTGATGCGAACCTGAAAAACGGCTGCTGGCATCACCTGGCGGCGGTCATGAACGGCTCGACGGCCGCGCTCTACGTTGACGGCGTCAACAAGACGACCTCGTCCGCCTACGGGCCGCTGACGGCGAGCAGCGTGGCGCTCCGGATCGGGGGGCACACCTATTCCGGCAGCGACGAATATTTCAAAGGCAAGATCGACCACGTTCGCATCTACAATCGGGCGCTGAGCTCGGCGGAGATCGCGGAGCTCGTTGCGGAGGCGCCGCGGGATCCGGTCATCGTGACGATAACGGATCCGTTCTCCACCGCGACGCTGCCGCAAGACAATGTGAGCATGGCCGCGACCGCGTCGAGCACCGTGGGCGGCGTCACGATCACGAAAGTCGAGTTTTTCAACGGCGCCACGCTGTTGGGTACGGACACATCGGCGCCCTATCAGCACACCTGGGCGGGCGTGGCGCCCGGTCCGTACACGTTGAAGGCGAAGGCGACGGCGTCGAACGGCGCGACGGGCGAGGACACGGTCAAGATCACCGTCACCGCGCGGCAGCTCGTCTCGCAATGGAAATTCGACGATGGCAGCGGCACGACCGCCCTGGACGCCTCCGGCAACGGGCATCACGGCACGCTGTTGGGCGGCGCCGGCTGGGGCACCGGCCAATTTGGCGGCGCGCTCAGTCTGGACGGCGCGAACGACTACATGACGCGTGCGAGCGGTTCGCCGCTGCCGACCACCAGCCCGCTCACGGTGACGGCCTGGGTCCGGACAACGGCGGCCAAGGAGCAAGCGTTCTTTGGCCAAGGCGCTCCAACGAACTACTGGATAGGCGCGTACTTCATGGAACTGACCACCGCCGGCAAGGTCCACTTTTACGGCATGGCCGCGCCGGAAGACCGTACGCTGAATCTGACCTCGTCGGCCTCGGTCAACAACGGGGCATGGCGCCACGTGGTCTGCCAACGCAACAGCAGCGGCAGAGCCCGCATCTACATCGACGGCCAACTCGACGCCGAGAAATACGTCGATCCCGTGTGGTTCTTCGATGGCCCCGTTCACGTGGGCTCCGCCGCCTGGCAACCCCAGGTGATGGCGAAATTCTTCCAGGGCCGGATCGACGATGTCCGGCTGTACAATTGGGAGCTGAGTGCATCCGAAATCCAGACGGTCATGGCCGGCGGCGACGTGAACACCGATCCTGTTCCGCCCGACGCGCCCAGCGTGCTGGTCGCCATCCCCCTCTCGACCAACGAGATCCAGCTGACCTGGACGGACAACAGCGACAACGAAGCGGGTTTCAAGATCGACCGGCGCGTGAGCGGCGGCAGCACCTGGGACCGGATCGCCGAACCGGGCGCCGACGCCACGGTCTATGCCGACACCGGCCTGCCCGCGGACACGACGTACTACTACATGGTCAAAGCCTGGAATGCCGCGGGCAACTCCGCCTATTCCGACGTCGCCGCGGCGACCACGCTCGATGCGCCGACGACGGTGGTGCTGGTTACCACGAACGCCGCGTGGCGCTATTTCGAGGGGACGCAGGAGGCCTCCGACCCGCGCAGCGCATGGCGGGAGGCCGACTTCGACGCGAGCGCGTGGCCGAGCGGCGCCGCGCCGATCGGATATCCGGCGGACTGGGTGGCGACCTGTCTGGACGGCATGAAGAACACGTACGGCTCGTTTTTCATGCGGAAGACCTTCACGGCCGGGACGACGGACGCCGATACGCGGCTGCGGGTGACCGTCCAATACGACGACGGGTTCATCCTCTGGGTCAACGGCGAGCGCGTGGCCGCTGAGAACGAACCGGACGGTGCGCCCACGTACGACTCGCTGGCTTCGGGCTACGTGGACGCGCCCACGAATGAGGTCTTCGATCTGGGCCGGGCCGACGATCTGCTCGAGCCCGGGTCCGACGCGAACGTGGTGGCCGTGCAGGTGTTCAACAGCGGGCTCGGCAGCGGCGACTGCGGGATCGGCCTCGAGCTGAGCACGTACAAGCGGGTCGCGGACACGACGTTCAGCTCCGACCGCGGCTTCTACGCCGCACCGTTCGACTTGACCATTTCGACTGCGACGCCCGGCGCCGTAATCCGCTATACGACCGACGGCGGCGCGCCTACGGCGACGACGGGAACGGCGGGCGGCACGAACACGATCGTCACGATCGGCGCGACAACCTGCATCCGGGCGGCCGCGTTCAAGGGCGGGTACGACCCGACCGACGTCGATACACATACCTACATCTTCGTGGCCGCCGTCCTGCGGCAATCCGACCAGCCGGCGGGCTACCCCTCGATCTGGCCGCACATGAACGACTGGGGCAACGGCGGGGAAGGCGAAGACAAGCCGGCGGACTACGGGATGGATGCGAACATCGTCAACGACTCGCGCTACGCGCCGACGATTGCGAACGACCTCAAGGCGCTGCCGTCGCTCTGCCTCGTTTCCGAGATCGGCGAGCTGTTCGGGGAAGGCGGCGTGTACAGCGAGCACGGCAGCGACGACATCCTGCACCCCGTCTCCGCCGAGTTGATCTATCCGGACGGCTATCCGCTCGAGCATGAGGGCGGCTTCCAGATCGACTGCGCGATCGAGGCGCAGAGCTGGACGATGGCCAAACGCAGCCTCCGGCTCTCCTTCCGCAGTGCGTACGGGCCGAGCAAGCTGCGTTATCCCGTCTTCGAAAACGCGCCGCTTGATGCAGACACCGCCACCGACACGTTCAACCGGCTCATTCTGCGCTCGGGCAGCAACGACCGCTTCCTGGCCGGGGATCAGGGCGGCGGCCTGGCCGACGAGTGGGCGCGCCGCAGCCAGGAGGCGATCTCGGGCGTATCCTCGCACGGCACCTTCGTGCATCTCTACCTCAACGGCATGTACTGGGGTATCTACAACATGGTCGAGCGGCCCGACGCGTCCTTCACCTCCGCCTACTACGGGGGCGAGAAGGACGACTGGTTCGCCACGAACCACGGGCACAAGACGGCGGGCGACGGCATCAGCGGCGACCCCACCCGCTGGTGGTATTGCGTGGACACCCTGATGACGCGCGACATGTCCGTCGCGGCGAACTACCGGGAAGCCGCCGTGTACATCGACCTGGCGCAGTACGTCGACTACATCGTGCTCTGGTGGTACTGCGGCGGCGGGGACTGGCCGGTGAACAACTGGTACGCGGGCAACCGCAACCTGCCGGTCCCGGGCCCGGCCCGCTACTTCGTTTGGGACATCGAAAGCTCCTGGTACAACAACCCGGACAGCCCGAACCGCTCCGACGACGGCGCGTGGATTCATCCGAACTTCCTGACGGCGGCCGAAGGCAGCCCGAACCCGTACAATGCCACGACGCACAAGCAGGTCGCCCGGCCGTTCCGCAGCTTGTGGAAAAACGCCGATTTCCGCGCCCTGTTCGCCGACCGGTTCTACAAGCACTGCTACAACAACGGCCCGCTCACCGACCCGAACGCGAAGGCGCGCTACAACGCGCTGGCCGCGTTCATCGCCAACGCGGTCGTGCCGGAATCCGCGCGATGGGGCGACAACGACCTGCACACGTACATCGAGCCGCCGCTGCACCGCGACGTGCACTGGTCGAACCAGGTCGAGGCGGTACGCGGCCATATGACCGGCAACGTGGACCGGTTCCTCGGCGTGCTGCGCAACCAGACGATGATCAGTTGGAAGATGTATCCCGCGCTCGATCCGCCCGCATTCCACCAACACGGCGGTGTGGTTTCTGCCGGGTTCAAGCTGACGATGAGCAACCCGAACGGGTCGGGGATGGTGGTGTACATGACGGACGGAAACGATCCGCGCGCCGCCGGCGGCGGCCGGGCTTCGGGCGCGGCGGACTACGCGGGCCCGCTGACCCTCTCGCGCACGACGCACGTCAAAGCGCGCGTGCGTGCCTCCGGCGGCACCTGGAGCGCGGTGCACGCGGCGACGTTCAACTACACCGCGCACTACAGCCGCATTCGGATCACCGAGCTGATGTACAACCCGCTCGGCGGCCGCGATTACGAATTCATCGAAATCAGGAATACCGGCGCCTCCACGCGCGGGCTGTCCGAGATGACGCTCAAAGGCGTGCGCTACACCTTCGCGCCCGGCGCGGAGCTCGAGGCGGGCGCCACGGCCCTGTTGGTGCGGAACGAGGCGGCATTCACGAACCGTTACCCGTCGGCGAAGGCGGCGGCCGCGCTCTTCGGCGTCTACGCCGGCACGCTCGACAACGGCGGCGAACGCATCGCGCTGCTCGACTGCGAAGGACGCACGGTCACCTCCGTGCGCTACAACGACAAGGCGCCCTGGCCGGCGGCGGCCGACGGCGACGGCTTCTCGCTCGTGCCCGTGGATGAGAATGCGGACCCGGACGACCCCGGCAACTGGCGCGCCTCGAACCTGATCGGCGGCTCGCCGGGCCGCACCGACGGGCCGGCCTGTCACGTGGTCGTCAGCGAAGCGCTCTCGCATACCGACCCGCCGGCGAAGGATGCGATCGAACTGCACAACACCGGTGTCGCCCCCGCGGATATCGGCGGCTGGTACTTGAGCGATTCGACGGACAACTACCGCAAGTACGCCATTCCCGCCGGCACGACGATCGCGGCGGGCGGCTACGTTGTCTTCGACGAGGCCGACTTCAACACCGACACGAACAACCCGGCGTGTTTCGCGCTCAGTTCGCATGGGGACGAGGCCCTTCTCACGCATTGGGACGAAGCGGGCAACATGCTGTACCTGGCCGAGGCGCGCTTCGGCGGCGCGGCCAACGGCGTGGCGTTCGCACGCCACATGCGAACCGACGGCGAAGCCGACTTCGTGGCGCAGAGCACGGCGACCACGCTCGGTGCGGCCAACGCCTACCCGCGCGTCGGCCCGGTCGTGATCACCGAGATCATGTATCACCCGGCGCCCGGCGGCGACGAATTCATCGAGTTGCGCAACATCTCGGGCGGCGCCGTCAAGCTCTACGACCCCGAGCGCCCGGCAAACGGCTGGGAACTGGACGGCGCGGTAGGCTACATGTTTCCGGCGGACGCGGAGCTCGAGGCGGACGGCTACGCGCTGGTTGTGCCGACCAACGCGGCCGCGTTTCGCGCCAAGTACGCGATCCCGGCCGAGGTCCCGATCTTCGGCCCGTATTCCGGCGCGCTGAACAACGGCGGCGAGAGCGTCAAGCTCTGGCGCCCCGACACGCCGGACGAGGAAGGCGTCCCTCGCATTCTGGTCGACCGCGTGCAGTACCGCGACGCCGCACCCTGGCCCACATGCGCCGACGGCGCGGGCCCGTCGCTCGAACGGATCGCGCCAACCCTCTACGGCAACGACCCGGCCAACTGGGCGGCCGGCGCGGCAGCCGGCGGCACGCCGGGCGCACCGAATTCCGGGGTGTTTGTCGCCAGGACCGCCGGCTGGCGCTACCATGACGCGGGATATGACCTCGGCACCGCCTGGCGCGCGGCCGGCTATGACGATGCGGCGTGGCTGGACGGGAATGCGCCGCTGGGCTACAGCTATCCGGTCGAGGACCCCGAGATCGACACCAAAACCGATTGGGGTGACGACCCGAACGCGAAGCGGCCGACTACCTACTTCCGCACGGCGTTCACGCTCGACGAGCCGCCGGCGTCCGTCAGCAGCCTCATCTTGCGGATCCGGTACGACGACGGGTACGTCGCCTATCTGAACGGGCAACCCGTGGCCTGGGCCGGGCTGGACCCGGCAACGGTCGGCTTCAACACCTATGCGTCGACTTCCGGTTCCGGAACGGACTACGACCTGAAAGACATCACCACCGCCAAGACCCATCTGGTCGCCGGGCCGGGCCAGATCAACGTGCTCGCGATTGAAGTGCATCAGAGTTCCGGCAGCAGCAGCGACATCTTCCTGGACGCCGAGTTGATGGGCACGGTGAACCAGGCGCCAAGGGTCGCTGCGCCCTCGTTCGATCCGCCCGCCGGCTCCTTCACCCACTCACTTGCCGTGACCGTCAGCACGACGACCGCGGGCGCGACGGTGTTCTACACCATCGACGGGACGACTCCGAGCGATTCGGCCTTCGACGGTTGGGGGCTGGGCCGTGCGCGGGTCCTGCTCACCGATTCGGCGACCGTCAAAGCCGTCGGCTATCACAGTGCCGCCGGACTGCAACCGAGCCTGGTGGCGGCTGCTTCCTACACGAAGCAGCCCGAAGCGCCCACCCAGCTATGGACCGCGTACAACGACCTGGCATGGGCGAGCGGGCAATTGGCGGTCAACATCAGCACCGTCACGCGGAATCAGAACGGCCCCCTGGTCGACCATGAGACGGGCGCCAACCTGCCCGTCACGCTGAGCATCAACGGCGGCGGTTGGGGGCCCGTCTCCGATCAGGGCGGAGCCCCGGCTGCCGGCACCGACGGGTACGCCGTGTTTGCGGAGAAAGTCAGCCTCGAGGGGCTGATCAGTTACGACCAGACAGCCGGCGACCTGACCCTGACGCTCGGCGGGCTCATCCGCACATACCGCTACGAGATCGTGCTGTTCGGGAACCGCGCCGGCGCCTCCTACACCGCGCGGACCACGACCGTCACCCTGAGCGGCGCCGAGCCCGGCTTCTTGAACGCCAGCACGGCCGGCGCGATCAAGAGCACGTCCGTGACGAGCGACGATACGACCACGATCGCGAACGGCTACAACACGGTGAACGGCTATGTCGCGCGCTACACGGAGGTCGACCCGGGCACCGACGGGGCGGTCGTGCTGACGGTCCCGGCCTACGGCGGCACAGGCGAGGCGGGCAAATGCTATCTCAACGCGCTGATGGTGCGCGCAGTCGGCGAGGACAGCGGCGGAGATGTCGTCGCAATGGAAAAGGGCGGTTCATGGCGGTATCGCAAGGGCACCGCGGAAGCGGCGAAACCGGCCGAACAATGGCGGGCGCGCGACTACGGCGATTCCGGCTGGAGCTCCGGCAGCGCGCCGTTCGGGTACGGCCCGCTCAGCTACGGCACGGTGTTGAACGACATGCAGAACAGCTACACGTGCGTATTCCTGCGCCGTGCCTTCACGCTTGCCGCGCCGGCGGAAGTGCTGGAAATCACGCTGGACGTCGACTACGACGACGGGTTCGTTGCCTGGTTGAACGGCCAGGAGGTGGCGCGCGTGAATGTGCAGGGCGAGCCCGCAACATTTGTGGCGCACAACAGCACCTGCTCCGGCTATGTCTCGGCGGCTGCCGTGAGCTGGCGAAGCACTCTGGACGGCGGCGACATTCCGCCGCTGTACGTCACAAACGTATTCGCCGTGCAGCTTTTCAATAACTCGCTCGGCAGTTCCGACGCGAACTTCGATGCCCAACTCGCCGTCCGTCAGGCCCACCTCGCCGGCGCGCAGGACGCGAACGAGAACCGGCTGCCCGACGACTGGGAAGCCGACCAGGGCACGACCGGCGGCGCCGGTGCGGACGACGATTCCGACGGATGCTCCAACTACGAGGAGTGGGTCGCCGGCAGCGGCGCCACCGACGCGACGGACTATCTGGCCGTCGACGCCGGCTCGACGGCCGGCGGGCTGATGATCGTTTCATTTGCCGTCAAGACAGCCGACGGGCCGGGCTATGCCGGCCTCACGCGGCACTATCAACTGCAGAGCTGCGCCGGACTGGCCGCGGCCACCGACTGGCTGCCCGTCGCCGGCTACGAGGACATCGTTGCGCTCGCTGACGGTTTGGTCAGCTACACCAACGCCCCCGGCGATGAGGCGACCCGCTACTACCGTACGCGCGTATGGCTGCAGGACTAGGCGCGGCAGGCACCCTCGCCCTCGGCGTTGTGATGGGACCCCATCCGAAGAGGCCGCTCGCGGGGAGAGCCTGTCTCAAAACCCGACTCGCACGTTGCCACACGCCTTACGGCGTTAACTACAAACGGCATATCTGGTGGTTTCTGCCGTTTGTAGT
>JAFGHX010000222.1 GCA_016929905.1 Kiritimatiellia bacterium | reverse complement strand
CGACAACGATGCGCCTTGGCATCGCCTTTCGCGTTTCGCGGCCCCCGTGCATCCAGAATACCCTCGTCAAACATCACCGTATTTACGAACCCGACCACTTAGTCGTTCCGCGCCGTCAGCCCCTTACCCGTGAGCATGTCGATCTGCGCCTCACGCCGGTACCGTTCCGTGCGCGCCTGTTCGCCGTTCAGCTCGAGTTCCAGAAGCAGGCGTTGTGCGTCGATGAGCGCCATGAAATCCGCCTGGCCCGCCTCGAAGCTCTGCCGCGCCACTTCCACCGCCTGCCGGCTTTGAGGGATGAGTGTGTCATGGTACAGCCGGACCTTGCGTCCCGCATCCCGCCCACGAGAGATCGCGGTCGCCAGCTCTGCACCCAGCCGGTTTCGCAGGTCGGCCAGCGCCCGGGCCGCGGCTTCGCGCCGCGCATGCGCTTCCCGTACGCCGGCCCGGTATCGCCCCCGCCACAGCGGCAGATTCACGGAAACCGACGCCATGACCGGGTCCTTGCCGCCGTCGGAAACGCCGGCCATCTCCGCATCGGCTGTGTCGACATACACCACGCCGAACGTCAGGTCCGGGATCGTCTCCTGCCGAGCCAGGTCCAGCGCGAGATCTTCGCGCCTCACCAGCGCCTGCTGCCGGCGCAGTTGCGGGTTCGATCGGCCAAGCGCTTCATGCCATTCGGCGTCTGCCGCCGCCGCGCGTTCGGCCGGCAGTTCGGTCGGCCATGGGATCGGCGCGTCTCGGGGCCGGCCCAGAAGCGCGTTCACTTCAGTGCGCAGCGGCAGGCGTTCCTCGCGGAGCGAGTTGAGCCGGTCCTCGAGCAGGCCGAGCTCGACTTGCGCCTTGATCACCGCCGTCTGCGGCGTTGCGCCCGTCTTGTAGCGCGCCATCGCCACATGCTCCATGGATTTCACCAGCCCCACGTGCGCCTCGGTAACCGCGATCGCCCGCGCCAGATAGTAGCAGCCGTAGTACGCCCTGCGGATCTCGTAAAAGACCGTCAGCCGTGCGGCCGTCAATTGCTCGCGAGCCGCCTCCGCCGCCGTTTCCGCCAGACGGGCCCGGGTCCTCAGTTTTCCTGCCCATGGCAGCCTCTGGGAGAACGAAAGACTCTGGCGCTGAGGGCCCACCCGCGTCTCCACCGGCTGGACGTAGTACGTATAGCCGAACTGGGGGTCCGGCAAAGAGCCCGCCTGGGCCGCCTGCTCACCGGCTGCCTGCCAGCTCTTGACCGCCGCCTGCAATTGCGGGTTGTGCTCCGCCGCGTATGCCAGACACTCGTCGAGCGTCGCGTCCGGACCGAGCGCCTCTTCGCCAGTAGGCGTCGCGCCGTCCCGCGCGACACCCGCACGGAGGCCGCCCTGCGCGGGGAATGCAGCCGCCAGAGCGACGGCTGCCAACGCAAGCACAGACTTCATGATCCGGTTTCTCCTTGTTCTGTTTGCGGTCCGACAGCGCCGATTTGCCTCGTGCCTCTGTCCAGAGTGTCAAACGTCCAAAGCCGCCTGTCAAGTCCGGCGATAAGCACTTGCCGACCTCCGATCCCGGACCTGCTGCCTCTCAGTTGCCAGCGGGCCGCACCACACTGGATTAGTCCCGAACGGCATTGAACCCCTGACGTCTTTTTTCTACTATTCTATCGCCGATCCCGGAGTCCTGAAGTCGGCCGCCCGGCACGGGCGTTGGGCCGTTGCCGGCCATGACGGAGAAAGCATGCCACGCGTATACGACGGATTCATCACGATCGACGGCATCTGGCACCGGGGCTTGAACCGGGAACGGGAACCGCTCCAGTGGCTGTCCCTCACCCGTCCGCCTACCGCCTGGCAGGCGGAACGTTACGAAGGGGACGTGGCGGCCGTGTTGGACCGGGTCTTCCTGCTTTCTCACACGGGGGCCGCACTCCGGCAGAGCATCATGCGGGAACTGGTCATCGTGCCTTGGGTCGAACGCGGCAAGACGTCGGTCGCCAGTCATTCCCCCGGTCCGGCGAGCTCCGCGCCGGGCGATGCCCCTCACCTTCGAACGCTCTTGAGGGGATTGGCGACACACGGCGTCGCCGCGGGAAGGACGGCCGGAGCGATCGGGCGAGGCGTGTCGGTTTGCGACTGTCCCGACCTGTTGTCGTGCGCGAGGTCGCAGCTGACCATTGCCTACACGCCGGAACAGTATCCGGCGTCACCCGTCTCAGGTTCTGCCACTTCCGGCAATTGCCGGGACGAGGTCCTGCTGCACGAGATGGTGCACTCTGTGCGGCGCATGGCCTCACTCGCGGTGAGGCCGAATATCGCCATGTACGACAACATGGACGAGTTCGCCGCCATCCTCGTCGCCAACTACTACTCCGCCGAGCAGGGCAGGGGGATCCGCAACAGCCACCACGGCCACGCCCGGATAAGCTGCCGGCCGCAGGACTGGCTGGACGCCCGCGTCTCGCCCGAAGAGCGGCCCAATCGCCACTACCTCGAACTCTTCTGCCGCCAGCAGGCCGAACTCGCCGCCCGGCTTGCCGACAGCCCCCAGACGGCGTTCAACCCGATCCGGCAGATGGGCGGGGCAGGGGGGTAGCCCGGAACTTGCCGGGTTTCCTGGCGAACTCGTCCCTCTCTCCTGAGCGAACGTTGAACATCGAACGCTGAACGCTGAACATCGAACGTCCAAATGGGAATGCAGAGTGAGCAACCGACTCTGAGTTCTTGAGTTCGATGTTGGACGTTCAATGTTCGCTGTTCGACGTTCGCTTCGTTTGCCCGGCAACGTTTTACCCTCGAATCATTCCTGGATCAGCCGCCACACAGCTTCGTGCTCGTCCCCCCAGGGCTCGGGCCAGAGGCCGGCGAACGTCCGGCGCAGATCTCCGGCAGCCGTTGAGTCGGAGACGATAGTGGCCGCGATCCGGGCGGCGCGCGCCATGCGTTTGGGCGCGATCCCCTGCGCGAGCGCCAGGCGCATCGTTCCGATCAGCCGGTCGTCCCAGCCCAGTTTCCGGGCCGGGTCCCGGCAGATTCGGGCGACCGTATCGCGCAAGTGCGGGTTGGTCATTCTGGCCAGCAGATCGAGGGCGTAACGCCCAAAGCCCTGTTCCGTGAACAGATCGTCCGTACCCGCCCACTTCCCGCACAGCGCCGCACCCGACTCCGCCAGGAACGCGTCTTTGGCGTGCGCCATGATCTCCGCGTCGCCGCCCGCTTCGAACAGGTAGGTCATGCCCTTCTCGCAGGCCAGAAACCCGATCAGCGCGTGGATCGCGTTGTGCCCGTAGAGTTTGGCTTCCTCGAACGGGAGCAGGTCCTTCTTCTCTATCAGCCGGCCGAGCGCGCGCTCCGCGCCGCCCGTGTCCGAGATGTAGATCTGATCGAACGCCTCGACCAGATGCGCCCGGGCCAGAGCCGGCGCCAGGGGACGGAGCCGACACGCGTCCAGTTCCGCGCCGGTGACCACCCGGCTCATCTTCCCCACGACCGTGTTCAGGTAGCGCGTGTTCGGGTGTTGCCGCCCGGCCGCCTGCCCCACCGCTGCTTTGAGCTGCTCGGCGGCCGTGTTGTTGTTCTCGGCGGTGTAAACCAGCCGCGGCCTGTCCGGCGCGCGGTCGAACCCGTCGGCCAGGAGAGGGGCGATGTGTCTGTAGAACGCGACGCTCGGCAGCGCCGTCGCGATCTCGTCGGATTCGGCTGCGATACCGGCCAGCACGTCCGCGTCGGCCGCCGCGGTCGGGTTCAGGATTTCAATGCCGGGGATCGTGCACGCCTCAACGCCGCCCGTCGACGCGACGTTGACCGCCGCTGCGGATGCCGCCCGGACCGCGGCCACCAGCTCCGCGTCCACCTCGGAGACCACGATTCGGCCGATCGCCTCCGATTCCGACGCGAACGTCAGGAATATCCCCGTCTGGATCGGACCGCAGCCTATGCCCAGAAACGTCTTCACCTGCCCGCCCTCCGGTCGCCAGTCGGCGCGCCGGTCGGAAGGTCGAAAGCCCAAGGTCGAAAGTCGAAGGTCTCAGGTCCAGAGTCGGAAGTCGAACGGTCTCGACCTCCGTCTTCCGACCTTGGACTTTCGACCCGGGACCTGTGACTCCGCGCTTTCGGCGCTCAGCGCCGGTCGGCCGGCCCGCGCCATACGGCCGTCGCCTCGTCCCAGCGCCACCCGGTGCCGATCAGACCGCGGTTGTCGCGCATCGGGAGGCCGCCCTGCAGCAGGCGCTCGGTTTCGGCCCAGCTCTTCAACCCGCTCAGCGAATCCAGCGCCTGCACGTTTTGCCAGCCCAGGCAGTTGGCGACCTTCAGCGCGTACTCGGCGGTGGTGCCGTTCAGCAGCGCCGTCAGGAACCCGCCGACGGCCGAATCGCCCGCCCCCGTCGCGCTCAGGACTCGCGGCGCCACGAACGAGGGGCACCACAGCTCGCGTCCGCCCCAGTTGGCGCCGTCCAGCGAGAGGAATTCGCCCGTGGCCGCCTCGATCGCCGCCGCCGGCTTGCTGCGCAGGTAGATGCCTTCCGCGCCGCCCTTCAGGACGACCACGTTGCAGCCGAGCGCGAGCGCCGTTTCGGCCAGCCGGCTGTAGTGCGCCAGCCCGATAGCCGCCACGATGTCCGTGTCCGGATGCACGCCGCGCATGTCGGCGAATGCCGCCGGCTCGAGCGTGAAGAAACACTCTTCGATCGACGGCAGGAAGACGTCGACGTACGGCAACACCTGCTCCAGAATCCCGCGCCAATCCGCCTTGCCCGATTCCGAGCTCGGGTCCGGCAGTGACATGTCGCAGGAAGTCGTCACCCCGGCCGCCTTCGCCTTCTCGAATATCCGCCGCAGTTCGCGGCCGCCGTCTTCGAACATCCGCCTCATGATCGGCGGGTAGCCGAAATGGAAATGGCAGCACCGGCCGACCAGGCCGGCGTCCACGTCCTCGGCGCAGAACGCGTCGTTTGTGCCCGGATTGTGCAGAAACACGCGGTCGATCCCCGGCGCGGCCAGCACGATGGAATACGAACTCGCCGCACCGGGCACGACCGTGATCCCGTCCGCGCTCCCGTTGCGCGCCATGTGCGCGACGGTCACCCGCCCGAAGTCGTCGTCGCCCACACGCGCGCTGAAACAGACGCTGTTGCCCAGGACCTTCATGCAGATGCCCGTGTTGGAGACCGACCCGCCCGTGCTGAGCTGGGCGGCCTCCACGTTCACCAGCCGGCCCGGCCGAAGCAGTTCGCCCAACGATGCCGCGCCCGTGTCCGGAATGCGCGGGATGATGTCGATACACAAGTGCCCGGCGCACATGATGTCGTAGTCCTTGCCCATCACTCTCCTCTTCCAACGCGAATTGGAGTGTTGGAGTATTGGGGTGCTGGGCCGGTCAGAATATTCCGAGATGCCAACACCCCAACACCCCAACACCCCACTACTCCATCACTCCATTCTTCACAGCAGCCGCTGCTGCCGGTCCGCCGGGTCGATCCCCAGCCGCTCGTAGCACAGCGGCGTGGCCACGCGCCCTTGCGGTGTGCGCTTGAGATAACCTTCCTGAATCAGGTACGGCTCGTAGACCTCTTCAAGCGTGTGCGCTTCCTCGCCGACCGAGACGGCCAGCGACTCAATGCCGACCGGGCCGCCCGAGAACCGATGGATGATCGACTCCAGAATACGCTTGTCCATCTCGTCCAGGCCCCGCTCGTCGATGTCGAGCATCGTCAGCGCCTTCCTGGCAATGTCGGCGTTGATCCTGTTGTCCGCCTTCACCTGGGCGTAGTCGCGGACCCGGCGCAGGAGATGGTTGGCGATGCGCGGCGTGCCGCGCGAACGGCGCGCGACCTCGCCGGCGCCGTCGGTGTCGATGTCCACGTTCAGGATGCGGGCGGACCGCTCGATGATCGCCTGCAGGTCCGTCGGGTCGTAGTAGTCGAGCCGGCTCGTCATGCCGAACCGGGAACGAAGCGGGGCCGACAGCAGCCCGCTGCGCGTCGTGGCCCCCACCAGCGTGAACTTGGGCAGGTTCAGCCGCACCGAGCGCGCGTTCGGGCCCTGGTCGATCATGATGTCGATGACGAAATCTTCCATGGCCGCGTAGAGGTATTCCTCCACCGACTTCTGAAGCCGGTGCATTTCGTCCACAAACAGGACGTCGCCTTGCTCCAGACTGGTGAGCAGGCCGGCCAGGTCGGCCGGCTTGTCGATGATGGGGCCGGACGTGACCTTGATGCCCACCCCCATCTCCTCGGCCAGGATGTAGGCCAGCGTCGTCTTGCCCAGGCCGGGTGGGCCCGAAAGCAGCACGTGCTCCAGTACCTCGCTGCGGCCGAGCGCCGCCTGGACGAACAGCTCGAGCCGCTCCTTCACCTTGCGCTGGCCCACGAAGTCGCGAAAGGTCGTAGGGCGCAGCGTGAGGTCGAACGACGCGTCGCGTTTGTTCAGGTCCGTAAGGCTGCGTTCCGCCATCCGTCACCGCCGCATCGCTTTTTTGTCGCCAAACACGTGCGAAGGCCCTAGAGTACGTCCTTTCACAGGCAAGATCAACCATGAACCGTTGACCATCAGCCCGACTTCGCCCTTCGCCGTGCCCGACGAAGCCAGGAACGGCGCAGTCGGGTGGCGTCCGCCGTCGCGCTGCAAGCGATGGCGGACAGGTCGTCGGGCTACGCCATGAACCATTCTATGGGGGGCAGGGGCCATGGCTGTCACTCGTGAGCAGATTCTCGAGTACCACCTGGGCGGCAAGATCGCGCTGAGCGCGACGAAGCCGTTGAAGGACCGGGACACACTGAGCATGGCCTACACGCCGGGCGTGGCTGAACCGGTGAAGTGCATTCACCAGGACCCGGATGCCATCCATCGCTATACCGCGAAGGACAATACCGTCGCCGTGGTGACCGACGGCAGCGCCATTCTGGGGCTCGGCGACCTGGGCGCCGAAGCCAGCATCCCGGTCATGGAAGGCAAGGCCGTGCTGTTCAAGGCGTTTGCCGACGTAGATGCATGGCCCGTGCCGTTGAACAACTGCCGCAAAGGCGGCGGCAATACCGGCCCCACCGACGTCGACCGCCTCGTTGAAGCCACAGCCTGTATCGCCCCGATGTACGGCGGCATCAATCTCGAAGACATCGCCGCGCCCGCGTGCTTCCCGGTCGAGGAGCGCCTGGAAGCTATGCTCCCGATCCCCGTCTTTCACGACGACCAGTGGGGTACGGCGGTGATTACCCTGGCGGGCGTCCTGAACTATTGCCGGCTCGCCGAACGCGATAGCTCCGAGCTGCGCGTCGTCATCAACGGGGCGGGCGCCGCCGGGATCCGGATCGCCGAGATGTTGAAAGCGACGGGCGTCAAGTCCGTCATCCTGTGCGATTCCAAAGGCGTGATCCGGGATGACCGCGCCAACCTCACCAGACAGAAGAAGCAGCATGCGGTGCGCACCTCCGCCTCCACCGTCGGCGAGGCGCTGCGCGAGGCGCACGTGTTCATCGGCGTGTCCGTCGCCGGCTGCATCAAGGCCGAGGACGTGCTCGCCATGGCCAGCTTCCCCGCCGTGTTCGCCATGGCCAATCCCGTGCCTGAGATTGAGCCGGCGGTCGTGGCCGAGGCGATGGGCAAGAACCCGCGCGTCATGGCGACGGGCCGCTCGGACTACCCGAACCAGATCAACAATGTCCTCGGCTTTCCGTTCCTGTTCCGCGGCGCGCTCGATGCCCGGGCGAAGGTGTTCAATACCGAGATGAAGGTCGCCGCCGCCAGAGCCCTCGCCGAACTGGCCCGGCAGGACGTGCCGCAGACGGTCAAGGACTGCTATCCCGGCGAGGACCTCGCTTTCGGCGCCGACTACGTCGTGCCCAAACCGTTCGACCGGCGCCTGTTCGTCAACGTGCCCTTCGCCGTGGCGGAAGCGGCTGTCGCCAGCGGGGCGGGCCGGGTCCCGGACCTGGCGGCCTACAAGACGGCGTTGCGGGAGCGAGGGGAGCGACGCTGGGCGGGGCAAGACTGAACATCGAACACCGAACGCTCAACATCGAACGGCCAACTCGGATGGCCCCAAGCCCCTGTACGCCTTCGATGTGCGGTGTTCGATGGCCGATCCCCTGTAACATCGGTCGGCAGTCGGGAGTATACCGGCAGAGATGACCCCGCCCCATGAGACATTCATAGGCCTTTTCGCCACGGCTCAGCCGGCGCTCCAGCGCTTCGTCTGCGCCGCTATCCCTGATTTTCACGAGGCCGAAGACGTGTTGCAGAAGGTGGCGGCAGTCCTGTGGAAGAAGTTCGGCGAATATCAGGAGGGCACGTTGTTCCAGGTATGGGCGATGCGAGTCGCGCAGTACGAAATTCTGCATGCGCGCCGTTCCCACGCGCGGAGCCTACTGATCGTGAACGAAGCCCTGGCCGAACGCGCCGCGGAGCATTTTTCCGCCTTCACCCTGGAGCGCGATGAGCGCATGCAGCAGGCGCTGGCTCACTGTCTGGAGCAGCTCCCCTCCGCGCAGGGCCGCCTGGTCGCGCAGCGCTACCGCGACGGCATGGCGTGCAAGACGATCGCCGAGAAGCTCGGCCGCAAGCCGGGTGAAATCCGTACGCAATTGTGCCGGATTCGCGAGAAACTGCGTGCCTGTATCCACTCGCGGCTTGGAGCCTCTGTTGCAGGTGGACCCTCGTGAACGCGAAAGAAAAACAAGAACTCGCCGCGCTCGCCGAATTGGGGTTCGACGGTGTGCTGTCCGCTTCGGAAACCGACCGGCTGCGGGGAATACTCGAGGCGTCGGACGAGGCCCTCCTCGCGTATCTGGGCGCTATCGATCTGCATGTCGGGTTGCGGAGTTTCTGGCGTTCGCGGCAAGTCCCGGGCAATACGCGGCACGCCGCGCCCGTCAGCTCGAACCCGGCGCCGCGCAGGAAGCCCGGGACCCCGCGGAAGCGGGTCGTGAAAGCGAGGCCCGGCGCCCAGCCGAAGCGCGTCGTGAAGGCCAAGCCCGGCAGCGCGCGCAAGAGGCCGATGGATTCCGATGCCCACCTCAAGAAGCTGAAGAGCACATCCAACGTGCGCTGGGGACTGTGGACGACGGTCATCGCCGCGTGCCTCGTCGTCCTGCTGGGAACACATGCCGTCTTTGTCATACGGTCCATAAGCCGGCACCGGCGGCAGCAGCCGGTGGCCCAGGAGGCGGGCGTCGAGCTCGGAACGGTGACCCAGGCCTCGCCCGGCACGGTCGTGCTGCGTGGCGCCACGCGCTGTACAGCCGGGGAGGGAACCGCCCTGCAGAGCGGCGACACCGTTCGGGTCACCCCTGCCGGGCACGCAGAACTGCGCTATCGGGACCAATCCTCCGTGGCCCTCTCCGCAGGCACAGCCGTACGGCTCGAGCAGCGCGACGGCGCCAAGCGCCTGCATCTCGAGGCTGGAACCCTCTCCTGCGACGTGACCCGACAGCCGTCCCGCAAGCCGATGCGGCTCACCACGGCGCATGCCGAGGCCACCGTCATCAGTACGTTGTTCAGGCTGTCGGTCGAGGCCAAGGCCACGCGCCTCGAGGTCGACGCGGGGACGGTGGAATTCGTGCGCAAGAGCGATGGCGCCGTGCTAGACGTGAACGCCGGTGAGTACGCCGTCGCCGAGCCCGGCGCCGAGTTCGAGACCCGCCCGCAGGCCAATGTGCTCCGTCGCGACGGATTCGAGGACCTTTCCCCCTGGGGGTACAATCCCAGGGACGACCGCGCCCGGGAAATCCAGTACGGGGCGGAACGGCGCATCGTGCGCCGCGGCCGCCAGGCTCTGCGCCTGGTGTACGCCTACCCCGGCAACACGCCCGGCAATGGCGAGCAGGCTTGGGGAGAGAACTACCGGTACGTCATGAGAAACGGTGGAATTCCCTCAGGCGCCACGCACGTGCGCATGTGGGTGCGCGCCATCACCGGCCACGAAAACGCGCAGCTCTATGTGCAACTGCGCTCCGAACTGGAAAGCTGGCAGTACTCCTTCAAACCCGGCCGGATGCCGTCCGGATGGCACGCGATCGAGTTCGATCTGAACGATCCGATGGGGTATTCCGGGCCGGGCATCCCCACGCGCTGGTGGAAGAACGTGCCGCCGATGAAGAAGGGCGACGTGCGCCTCATCGAACTCGGCGGCAATTTCGCCGACTTCCAGGCCGTACTGGACGATCTCGAGTTCGTCCGAAAAGCCGTCCCCGGCCACCGTATCCCCGAACAGGCGTGGTAGGAGAGGGGATACCCGAATCCCCCGTTCTCATCTTCGTCTTGCTCTTTGTCTTACTCTTCGTCTGTTGCGGTGAACATGCGTGCTTTCATGTGTGTCTGGTGGAGGGCCGGCTTCCGTGCCGGCCGTGGCTCGGCGAAGATCCAGACGAGTAAGACGAAGGGCAGAACAGAAGGCCAATCTTCCCCGTAACATTCCCGCCTCTCCGGGAGTACTCGTTTGATGTCAGGTCAAACGAAACCGTCCAATACGGAGACCCCCATGCCAATCAGATCGATCCAAGCCGCTATACTGGCCGCCTGTCTAGGCTCAGCGGCCATCCCCGCCTCCGGCGCCACGTACCACGTGGCCCCCGGCGGCAACGACAGCAACCCCGGCACACAGGCCCAGCCCTGGCGCACGATTCAAAAGGCCGCCGACACCGTTCAGCCCGGCGATACCGTTTTGATCCGCGGCGGCACCTACTCAGAGAAGGTACGCGTGACCCATGGGGGATCGGGCCCGGATACCCGAGTCACGTTCCGAGCCTTTGGCGAGGAGCAGCCCGTGCTGGACGGCACGGGCGTGAGCGTAGGGCAATGGGGCGCGCTGCTCACCATCGACGGCGCCGACTATGTGACGATCGTCGGGCTCGAAGTCGCCGACAGCGGTTACTACGGTGTGGCCGTCGTGAACAACGCGCTGCGGATACGGCTGGAGTCGCTCGACGTGCATCACAGCGCAAGCAGCGGCCTGCTCGTCAGCGGCATCACGCAGCCGGCCTACACTTACGTGCGCGACGGGCGCTACCATCACAACCAGCAGTGCGGCATCCATTTGGCACACGCCACGGGCGGCTATTTCGTGGTGGAGAACAACGACGTCTATGAGAACCTCTGCAGCGGCAACTACGATGCCATCCAGACCGGGATCGGCGACCCCGGCGCAGGCGTGCATCATGGCGTGATCCGGAACAACGCCGTCTACAATAACCGGCCCATCGGCGACGGCGGAGGCGACGCGATCGATATGGGCGGGCGCAACGACGACATGACCCATTTGCTCATGGAGGGCAATCGCCTCTGGGGCTCGAACGGCGCGCTCAAGTTCAGCCACACCGCCAGCTACGCGATCATGCGGCGCAACGTCGTGAACGGCAGCGCCATCATCGATCTGTACGGCCCGCCGTACACGCGGTGCAGCATCTACCACAACACCCTCTACCGCACGTGGCACGGCGTGCAATTCAGCGCCTACTCGCCCACACCTGCCGATATCGATTGGGGCGGACTCCAGATTCGAAACAACATTTTCGGATTCGGCGGAAGCCATATCTACAACGTTCTCACCGCCGGATTGAACCGCGGGACCAACTCCATGTTCCTCGACAGCAACCTCCTGCGGCGCGGAGACGGTTCGCCGGGAGAGTGGCACCTCCAGGAATGGTACGAACTGGGGCACGAACCCAATCGCGTCGTGTCCGACGCGTCGGCGGGCGCCGTGTTTTCTGACCCCGGCGCGGGGGATCTGAGACCGGTCGCGGCAAGCCCGGCCATCGATGCCGCACAGCCGCTCACGCGTACCCGCTCCGCGGGCAGCGGCACGCGCGTGCCCGTGTATGCCGGCTTCTATTTCCAGGACGGGTACGACGGGCTGATTGAACCCGACTCCGTGCAGATCGGCACCAATCCGCGCGTTCGGCTTGCGGCGGCCGACTACGAGACGGACGTTCTGATTCTGCAAACCCCAATCAGCTGGCGCGCCGGCGATCCCGTGAGCCTGCCCTGGCAGGGACTTGCCCCGGACATCGGCGCCTTCGAGTACGATCCCGACGACCTGCCGACCAGCCGGGCCGTCAGCGTCTCGCGTCGAATCGCGGACGGAATGGACGATGTCGAAGAACGCGCCGACGGCAGCCTGTACGTGAACAGTACCGACCTGGAACTGAGCGAGGACCGTGGTTCGGTTCAGACGATCGGCCTGCGGTTCCCGAATGTGCAGCTCCCGCAAGGCGCTTCAATCCAGACGGCGTACATCCAGTTCCAGGTAGACGAAGCGGGCTCCGAAGCCACTACGCTCCTGATCGAGGGGCAGGCGGCCGACAACGCGGCCTCCTTTGGCGCGGGCGCCTATGCCGTGTCCGGCCGCGCTCGCACCGCGGCGTCGATTGCCTGGACGCCCGAGCCGTGGCCGACGCCCGGGGCTGCCGCCGCCGCGCAGCGCACAGCCAATCTGGCGCCCGTACTCCAGGAGATTGTCGCCCGTAAAGGCTGGCAGCCGGGCAACGCCATCGCGATCATCATCACCGGCAGCGGCCGGCGTGCCGCAGAATCGTACGAAGGGGATGCCTCCGGCGCGCCGCGGCTGTGCGCGAGCTACGCGCAGCCCGACAGTGACGCGGACGGCATCCCCGACGCGTGGGAGAGCCGCTACGCACCCGACGCCCGCGCGATGGACCCGGCGGCCGATCCCGACGGTGACGGGCACGCTAACTGGGAGGAATACCTGGCCGGGACCGACCCGACAAACCGGCTCTCCGTCCTGCGATTAGACGAACCGGCCGCGGGCGGCGGCGGCTTCTCGTTTCAATTTCCGACTGTCGATGGTCGTCGCTACTTCGTCGAATACGTCGACCAGCCGCATCGAACCAACTGGACCGCGTTCGCCGATACCGACGGGCACGGCGCCGACCAGACGGTCGTCGACACTGACGCCCCCGGCACCACGCACCGCTACTACCGCGTGCGAGTCCAGTGAGGACAAATCCGAACCTCGAATACCCGCCCGCAGCAGGCTCCTTTTTCAGTGGACTTTCTCCGGTTTTGACCGTAGGGTAACGCTTCCCTCTAACCCGCAATTCCGGCCGAAAAAAGATCAAAGGATCTCGCCATCGAGGAGTCTAACATCGGTGAAGCAAGGGCCCGGATACGACACCGGATTGAGCGATGCGCAGCTCGTGCATCTCTATGTGGAGTCCGGCCGGGCCGAAAGCTTCAACGAGATCGTTCGGCGGCATATCCGGCGCGTGCGCGCCATGATCTACCAGATGGTGCTCAACGACGCCGACGCCGACGACCTGACCCAGGAGGTGTTCGTCAAGGCTATGCGCGGCTTGCCCGCGTTCAAAGGAAGGGCGGATTTCTCGACATGGCTCTACCGCATCACCATGAACACCACTTACCGCTTCCTCAAGAAGCGGACCGCGTCACCCGTCGAGCTGCAGAAGGAACTGCCGGAGAACCGGGACGAATGGCTCGGGACACCCGACAAGATGCTGGCGGCCAGGGAGCTGGACGGCAAGATCAGCGAAGCGATCGCGTCGTTGACCCCGCCCTTGCGCGGGGCGATCGTGCTGCTCTGCCTGCAGCAGATGGACCCCAAGTCCGCCGCGCGGATCGAGCGGTGTCCCGTCTCGACGATGTACTGGCGCCTGCACGAGGCGCGCCGCATTCTCAAAGAAAGACTGGGTAAGTACCTGTGAAGAAGGACTATCAAGACGACAGCCTCGATTACCTGCTCGTGAGCTGGGCCTCGGCGCGCGAGGCCGAGCCCGCCGCCCTCGATCGGCTGGCCGACCGAATCGGCCGAGTCGCCGAGCAGGAGGAAGCCAGGCCGCGAGTCCACAAGACGGCTGTCGTCCAGCGCGAGCGCAGGCCCGCCGGCGAACGCTACATGCCTGCGCGCGGGTTGCCCTGGGGCTGGCAGATCACCGGCCTGGCCGCCACGCTCCTGGTGGCGATCGGTATCCTGGTCTCCCGCCAGTGGGCCGCCATTCGGCCGCTCGAACGGTCCGAAGCCACGGTGGCCTCCGCCGCCGTCGAGCAGGTGCAGGGCCGCGTCTACCGGATGGCCGAGCCGCTGAAGATGCCCTGGAAACAGGGCCAGGCACTCGCGCCCGGCGAGAGCGTGCTTACGCTCGACGAGAACAGCCGGGCGGTCGTCACCTACGCCAACATCATGCGCCTGGAGATCGGCCCCAAGAGCGTCGTGCAGGTCGGCGTGACGCCCGGGCGCGCCGAACGGGCGACCCCCGAACTCTTCCGTCGCACCACTGTCAAGAAGGGCTTGGTTTCCGTCGATATCCGCGGGACGTTTGCCGAGAACCCGTTCGCCTTCGTCACACCCCACGCCGAAGTCGCCGTCGTCGGGACCCGGTTCACCCTGGACGTTGCCGAACAGGCCACCCGCGTCGCCATGAAGGAAGGCAAGGCGCGCCTGACCAATCGCAAAGACGGCAAGTCGGTCCTGCTCGGCGACGGACAAACGGCCGTCGTCAGCGCCACGATCGCGGTCTCGGGCCGCTCCGCGTTCGGCAAGGAACCGCTGCTCCCCGCCGACCCCGCCTCGATCCAGGGGCTGGCCCTCTGGTTGAAAGCCGATGCCTGGGCGACCTATCGCGACGGCCAGCCCGTGCAGACATGGCCGGATCGCAGCGGAAACGGACTCGATGCCGTTCAGCCGGTGCCGGCCAAGCAGCCGCTCTACGTCGCCAACGCGCTCAACGGCCGGCCCATCCTCCGCTTCGACGGCCGCGACGACTCCCTGCAGGGCCGCCCGCCGAGCGGCTTCCACGATTGCACCTTGTTCGTCGTCTTCCTGCCCGTCAACTACCAGCGCAGCCATGGGGTCTTTTCCTTCTCTCGGCAGGGCGCGGAAGACTGGTGCAGCGTCGATGGGCTCGTGTTTACCGAGGAGTACTTCCCCGAATCCCCGAAATCGAACCTCCATCTCATCCGCGATACGCGTGAACATACGCACCCGGATAATCTGGAGTTCTATACGAGCGCCCCGGCCGACCGCTTCGTGATCTTTGCCGCCATGCTTGTCCAGGGCACGGCCGGCGTATGGCTCAACGGGGGCGAGCCGCTTCAGGACGCCTATGCCAACACCGAACCCCTCTCGCCGACCCGCTACAGCATCGGCAGTCGCATCAACGGGGTTCGTTTCGAGGCCGGGGAAGCCGGGTACAACCGCATGGATCTGGCGGAGATCATTTTCTACACGCGCGCGCTCACCCACGCCGAGCGCCAGGCGATCGAACTGTACCTCAGCCGCAAGTATGCGATCCCGCTCGATCCGAGCGGGCAGCCCGTCGCCTTGCGGCCGTGACGCGCCGGCTCAATCCGGCCAGACCCATCCATGGAGTAGGGCGGCGTTCGCCGAACGCCAGCCGCGGCCACGCCCGGCGACAGCGCCTCTATGGCTCAGCCAACGCCAGCGCTTTCATCGGCCCGTCCTCGCTCAGCTCGAGATACCGGCCGCGTTCCACCCATACGGCCCTGCCGTCCCCCTTGCGGGCAACGTAGACGGTGCCCTGCACGACCTCCAGCCGGGTGATGAATCCGGCGCCAGGCCGCGACGCGCGGACCTCGATACGTGCCTCCGCGCCGATGAGTGTCGCATCCGCGTACGGCGTGCTCAGAACCAGAAAACGCGAGGCTGGAACCACCGCCACGAGCCTGCCGCTGTCGAGCGTCGCGTGCTCGGCGGCGTCGCGCCTGTCGCCGGCCCTCGATACGGCCAGAACCCGCTCGTGGAACGACAGAACGGCGTCGGGCATCGCATCCAGTCTGATGCCGCCCGGGTAACCGATCGACACGCCGTCACCTGTCCCCGCCTCCAGCGCGTCGCCCGCTCTGATGAATGCGCCGTCTGGCGCCGGGCGTCGCGTGTGTTCACGCACCAGTGTCGAACCCGCCCCCGCCTGCTGAATGCGCGCTACGTTGCCCGGGTGCCTGGCGTCCGCCCGGCGTTGCCAGATCCGCACGCCAACCGCCAGCAACAGCAGCGCCGCCACCGGTATCAGAACGCGCGCGACTCTCCGAAGCCCCCGTCGTCTGCGCGAAGCGGCTTGGCGTACGACCGGCACCGGCCCGCTCGGCCCTCGCCAGGGCAGCGGCTTTCGCGCCGCGGCCTCACCCGTCACCACGCGCGTGAGCACTTGCGTCTTGGCCGGCCGCTTCGCTCGAATTTGGCCCAGAACGGCCGTCGCCGTGTGCCGCCTCGGCCCCGAACGAATGCCGGCCAGGGCCAAGTCCGGATCCAGCGGCGCCTTCATGTGTTCGCGCAGGAGCCGGTCCATCCCCAACTGCGTGCGCGCCGTCTGCCGCGCTTCGTCCGATTCGCGCAGTGCGACGGCAAGCCTCTTCTGTCTCGTCTCCGAAAGCACGCCCTCCGTGTAGGCCGCAAGCTGGCTCTGTAGCCAGCCCGGACAAGCCGGCACCGCGCTCTCGCCCAACACAAGCGCGCCGAGCGCCGCGCGGGCCCGGAACAGAAGAAGGCGAACCCAGTCCGCGGCTTTCCCCTGCAGCGTCGCAATGCGGTCGCACGGCAGGCGGGCGAAATAGCGCGCGTTCAGCACGTCGCGCAACTCGTCCGGCAGACTCTCCATCCGCGCCCCAACGGCCGCCAGACAGCCCCCCCCTTCGAACAGGCGGCCCATCGCCTCCAACCTCGATCCCAGTTGCCACTCGATGAGGACACTCGTACGCTTCTCCAGCGTCCACAGACGCAGGATCCGCTTCCGCTCGTTCAGCGCCACTTCCCAGCAGACGCCCCGCAGCCACAACCCAAAATCTGTGCCCGGTTTGTGCTCCTTCAACCGCCAGTACGCCGCAACAAATACCTCACGTACCGCTTCATCCACTTTGCTGTTGTCCGGTAATAGCGTCGCCAGCACACCGCGCAATTGAATCTCGTTCAGCTCGATGAGTTCGCGGTACGCGCCCAGCCGCCCCGCCTGCGATTCCCGGACAAGTCCCTCAATGTCCCCCGCGTCCAGGATGTCCGCATACACCGCACTCGGCCTGGCCGTAACCTCCATCGTGAGCGCGCCTTCTTCCACGACGGCCGGCGACTCCTCCGTCGCCTCCTCTTCAAGCACCGTGTCTTCCGTCATGATGTCTGCTCCTGAAACAACGCGGCAGTTCGTTTGAATCCTCTGGCAGAGAGAGTCCCGGAAACGCTCGGGATGCGAACGTGTCGCCGAGTCAGTGCGGGTAGGCAGGTGAACACCACCTGCTCAGCCGCGGGGGGGGGGGCGGACCAGACAACCAACTTTCTCACTAATTTTTCGCGTCCATCAAGCGCTTCGATTTACCCGTCTCACACGAAGGGAGCATACCCAGTCGCGTACCCGGCGTCAAGGTGTTTTTCGTCCTGCAAAAAACTCCTCGCGCCAAGCCCTATGAATCGACGAAAAGCCTTCACTCGAGCACTTTTCGCCCTCGAAACGGCATTTTACCTCAAAGAATCTACCCGCCTCAGAGTCTAACCCTACAGAAAGCAGTGCGCCGAACGGCGCTATCCACCGTTAAGTGCAGCCAAACAGCGCAGATAGATGAAAGGAATGACCATGCATCCCGCCCGATCCCCACTGCATTTTGTATGCGCGTTGGTGGTATTCTCTGTCCTCATCCCGGGGCTTGGCTGGCCGGCGCAAGCGGCGTCGGTGATCATCAACGAGTTCATGGCTGCCAACGACACCACGCTCAAGGACGAGAACGGCGACTATTCTGACTGGGTCGAGCTGTACAATGCGGGGTCTGCCACCGTGAATATGGACGGCTGGCAGTTGCGTGACAGCGGGAGCCGGTGGACGTTTCCCGCGGTCAATATGGCGCCGGGCGCCTACCTGCTGGTGTTCGCTTCGGGCAAGGACCGTTCGGCGGCGGGTGCCCAGCTCCACACCGACTTCAAACTGGAAGCCAACGGCGAATATCTGGCGCTGGTGGATGCGGAAGGCACGATTGTCACCAAGTTTGCGCCGTACCCGCCGCAGGCGCCCGACGTGTCCTACGGCATTGGCACCCAGCCCTCGACCGAGACGGTGCTTCCGGCCTCGGCGTCCTGCAGATGGCACGTACCGGCCGGCGACACGCTGGGTACAAGCTGGGTTGCGCTCGGCTTCAGTGACGGTGCGTGGACCAGCGGCAAGACGGGTGTCGGCTACGAAGCCGGTTCGGGCTACGAGAGCCTGATCGGCGCCGACGTGCAATCCGTCATGTACAACAAGCGCACGTCGGTCTTCCTGCGCGTTCCGTTCAACGTGCCGAACCCGTCGGCGCTCGGCGCACTCACGCTGAAGTGCAAGTACGAGGACGGGTTCGTGGCCTATCTGAACGGGACCGAAGTCGCGCGCGCCAACGCGAGCGGGGCGCCGCCTGCCTGGGACGCCGCCGCGACCGCCGTGCGCCCCGACGACCAGGCCCTGCAATGGCAGCACGTCAACCTCGCGGACGACCAGCACCTGCTCGTCGCCGGCGGGAACGTGCTGGCCGTCCACGTGCTCAACGACAGCACGACCAGTTCCGACCTCCTGTTCCTGCCCGTGCTCGAAGCCGCCGGCGACGGCGAATACACCGGCGAATACCGCTACTTCAACAAGGCCACACCGTTGGCCATGAATGGAACGGGTACGCTCGACCTCGGCCCGATCGTCAAGAACGTCGGGCACACCCCCGCCATGCCCCGTGACGCCGACGACCTATGGGTCACCGCGCAGGTGTTCGATACCGGTGACGGGATCGCCTCCGTGAAGCTGAGCTACAAGAAGATGTGGGACGCCTCCGTCAGCGTCACGATGGCTGATGACGGCGCACACCGCGACGGCGCCGCCGGCGACGGCCTCTACGGCGCGAAAATCCCGGCCAGCGCCGCGACCGTCGGCCAGATGGTGCGCTACTGCATCACGGCAACCGACGGCGCCGGCCATGCCTCGCGCTATCCGATCGAGGACGATACCATCGACTATCTCGGCACCGTCATCACCGACGCCGCGCTCACCAGCGCGATGCCCATCTACCACCTCTTCTTCCAGAATCCGAACTGGTACCTCAACTCCGACGGCAGCGGCAACAAGAACTGGCAGACGGGCTGCTTCTACTACAACGGCGATTTCTACGATAAGATCCGCAGCCACGCGTGCGGGCGGACCACGCTGTCCAGCACGTATTCGCGCCGAAAAGATCTCACGATCGATTTCAACAAGGGCCATTTCTTCCGCTATTCCGACGCCCAGGCCCCGGTCGAAGAGTTCCGCATCAACTGCGGGGTGGTCCAGGAACTCGTCGCGAACGAGTTCATGGGCAAGGGCGGCGTGCCCGCCTCCATCGCGTTCCCGGTCCATATCCGTATGAACGGCAGCTTCTGGGACCTGCGCGTGTTTATTGAGGAAGGCGGCCGCAAAGAGTTTGTGGATCGGAACAACCTGAGCCCGGACGGCTCCTCCTACAAGGGCGATATGGGGCCCGGCGCCTGCCTGCGCAACCGCAGCGGCTTCATCAAGAAGACCGGCGACAGCAGTTGGGCGGATTTCGACGCGCTCACCGCCGGCCTCCAGAAGACCGACGCCGCCGCCCGCGCGCGCTGGATGTTCGACAACCTCGATGTCGCCGCCATCGTCAACTACCACGCCATGTGCGTCGTCGTCAGCCATATCGACCGCCCGTTCCAGAATTACTACGTCTATCGCGACGGGACCGGCAAGAAGGAATGGCTGATGTGGGCGTTCGACCTGGACTACGCGCTGAATACCTACGGCGCCGACGGCAAGTCCGGACACGCCCACTGGGACCCGATGGGCAGCCACCCCTATTTCGCCGACAGAGACCATATGGTCAACCCGGCTTGGGGCCTGGACGACTACTACAACCGCATGGCCGACGCCCTCTATCGCACGGCGGAAACCCGCGAGATGTTCCAGCGCCATCTGCGTACCATGATCGACAAGTGGCTGAAGGCGCCCAGTCCCATCGAGGAACGCACCAAGTACTGGGCCGGCAAGATGGGGCCCGAAGCGTCGCTTTCCGTCCAGAAATGGCCCAAGCCCGCAGGCTTTCGGCTCTGGACCGTGAACGAATTCAAGAATGACGTCTTGGCCTACATCCCGCGCCGGCGCGACTACCTCTATGCGCATTCCGCCGTTCCCGCCGCCCAGCCATCCAATCCCAGCGTCAACTTCGGCACTGTCGACTTCCGGCCGGCGTCCGGCAACCAGGACGAGGAGTACATCGAGCTGACAAACCCCAATGCTTACGCCGTCGACATCGGCGGCTGGCGCCTGGCCAACGCCGTCGAGTTCACCTTCCGGCCCGGCACGGTCATTCGCGCGGGCCACTCCATGTACGTCTCGCCCAACGTCGTCGCGTTCCGCGCCCGCGCCAGCAGCCCGAAAGGCAACGAAGGCCGCTTCGTCCAGGGCCATTACAAGGGCCAACTCTCCGCCTGGGGCGAGACGATCGACCTGTGGAACGACAGCGGCGTCAAGGTGAAGACCAAGACCTACTCCGGCACGCCCAGTTCCCCGCAGCAGTACCTGCGCATCTCCGAGCTCATGTACAACCCCGATGCGGGCGAGGACTACGAGTTCATCGAGCTGAAGAACACGCGCGGCAGCTCGCTCGACATCGCCAACGTCAAGTTCACCGACGGCATCGAGTTCACCTTCCCCGCCGGCACCACGCTCGCGGCCGGCGAGTACATCGTCGTCGTGCGCAACAAGACCGCCTTCCAGGCGCTGTACGGCACCGGCGTCCGCGTCGCCGGCCAGTACCAGGGCGCGCTGGACAACGGGGGCGAAGAACTCGAACTGCGCGACGCGTACAACGAGAAGATCCTCGCGTTCGCCTACAAGGACGGCTGGTTCGCGTCCACCGACGGCGACGGCTTCTCGCTCGTGATGAAAGACCTCGCGCCGCACGATGCCGCGCATTGGGAAAACCGCAGCGCCTGGCGCGCCAGTTACACCTACGGCGGCTCGCCCGGCAAGGGGGACGTCGACCTCGGCATCGTGATCAACGAAGTGCTCACCCACACCGACCCGCCGCTCGAGGATGCCGTCGAAATCCGGAACGTCAGCTCCGGCTCCGTGGATATCAGCGGCTGGTATCTCAGCGACGAGTTGCAGAGCCCCAAGAAGTACCGCGTGCCGAACGGGACCGTGCTACCCGCCGGCGGCTACACCGTCCTTTACGAATACCAGTTCAACCCTACACCGGCCGATCCCGCCTGTTTCGCGCTCAGCTCGCACGGCGAAAAGCTCTGGCTCAGCGCCGCGAATTCCATCGGCACGCTCACCGGCTACCGGGCGTTCGCCGATTTCGGCGCGGCGCTGAACGGCGTCTCGTTCGGCCGCTACGTGCGCAGCGACGGCGAGGCCGACTACCCCGCCATGAAGAACCGCACCTTCGGCGTGGACAGCCCGGCCTCGCTGGCCGAGTTCCGGCAGGGCAGGGGCAAGACGAACAGCGGGCCTGCCGTCGGCCCCGTCGTCATCAACGAGATCATGTACCACCCGGCCGAAGACGGCGACGAATTCATCGAACTGCTCAACGTCTCCGGTTCCACCGTCACGCTATTCGATCCCGCCAACCCGCTGAACCGGTGGAAACTGACCGGCGCCGTCGACTTCGTCTTCCCGCCCAACAGCGAGTTGGGCGCCGGGCAGTACGCGCTGGTCGTCGGCGGCGACCCGGCAGCGTTCCGCGCCAAATACGGAATTGGAGCCGGCGTCCAGATCTTCGGCCCGTGGCTCGGCGCGCTGGATAATGCGGGCGAAGGCGTGCGCCTGCGCCTGCCCGACGCGCCGGACCCGGAAGCCGGCTATCTGGTGCCGTACCCGTTGGTGGACCAGGTGCGCTACGACAACAAGACGCCCTGGCCCGAGAGCCCGGACGGAGGCGGCCCGTCCCTGGAACGGCTCACCAGCGCGGCCTACGGCAACGACCCCGCCAACTGGAGCGCCGGCGGCGTCGGCGGCACCCCCGGCCGGGCCAACGACCCCTCGCCCGAACCGCCCGCCGCGCCCAGCGCACTCGTCGCGACCGCCGTGTCCGGCAGCCGGGTCGATCTGGGCTGGCACGACAACAGCGGCAACGAGGCCGGCTTCAAGATCGATCGGCGCCTGACCGGAACATCCGAATGGGTCCGAATCGCCACCCTTGGCCCCGATACCGCGAGCTACAGCGATTCCGGGTTGCCCGAAGAAACCACCTTCTACTACCAGGTCAAAGCCTACAACGGCGCCGGCAGTTCCGCCTACACCGCCGTCGCCGGCGCGACGACCCTCGCCGGCGGGTTGCCGCCCGCCGCGCCCAGCGGCGTGACCGCTGCCGCCCAATCTTCATCCGAGATCATGCTCGCGTGGACGGACAACAGCGACAACGAATCCGGGTTCAAGATCGACCGCCGCCAGAGCGGTACCTCGGAATGGGGCCGGATCGCCACGCTCGGCGCCGGCACCACGCGCCACACCGATACCGGTCTGCCGCCGGAAACCAAGTTCTACTACGTCGTCAAGGCCTACAACACCGACGGTGATTCGGCCGATTCGAACGTAGGCGAGGCAACCACGCCCGCCATGGCCCAGCCGCCGGCGGCGCCCGGCTCCCTCAGCGCCGTTGCCGTCTCCTGGAGCGCCATCCAGGTGATGTGGGCCGACAACAGCGACGACGAGACCGGATTCAAGATCGACCGCCGCCAGAGCGGCACCGACGAGTGGGTCCGGATCGCCACGCTCGGTGCAGGCACGACCACGCACACCGACCCCGGTCTGTCCGCCCAGACCAAGTTCTACTATATGGTCAAGGCCTACAACGCCGCCGGCAACTCGGCCTACACCGCCGTCGCCGCCGCCACCACCCCGGACAGGGTGCAGCCGCCCGCCGCGCCGAGCGGGCTGAACGCTCAGCCCGCGTCGCACAGCCAGATCGCCCTGCAATGGATCGACAACAGCAACAACGAGACCGGGTTCAAGATCGAGCGCCGTCAGAGCGGCGCCGCCGACTGGGTCCCGCTCGGCCCGACCGGCGCCGACGTCGTCGCCTATACCGACGCCGGCCTGCCCGCCGAAACCAAGTTTTACTATAGGCTCTGGGCCTTCAACAGCGCCGGAAACTCCGCGACGAGCGAGGTCGCCTATGCCGCCACCGCGCCGCAGCCGGCGGCCGCATGGCGATACTGCAAAGGGACCGCCGAGGCATCGGCGTCTGATTCCGCTTGGCGACTGGCCGGGTTCGACGATTCCGGATGGGACGCCGCCGTACTCCCCGTCGGGTACGGCAGTGAGGCGTACGGCACCACTCTGGGGGACATGCGCGGCCGCTATTCCTGCGTCCTCCTCCGCTCCAGTTTCGAGGTCGCATGCCCCGAGCAAGTCACCGAACTGAACCTGGCCGCAACCTTCGACGACGGGTTCATTGTCTGGATCAACGGCGAGGAGGTCGCGCGCGTCAACATGCCCGGCACGCCCGGCGACACCGTGCCGTACGACGGATTCGCCGCCGTGACGACCAATGCCGCCGGCTGGTCCTGCCGCCTGACCGGGCCCGCCGTCCCGCCCCTGTGCGCGGGCTCAAACGCGCTGGCCGTCCAACTCTTCAACGCGACGCTGGACAGCGGCGACCTCCTGTTCGACCTCGACTTCTCGCTCGGCCTCGCCCAGCTCGCGTTGGCCGAGGACGCTGACCAGGACGCGCTGCCCGACGACTGGGAGCAACACCATTTTGCCGGAATCGGTCAGCCTACGGATGCGGATCCCGACGGCGACGGCTTCTCGAATATCGAGGAGTACGTCGCCGGCACGGATCCGAATGGGAAGGGTTCGTGCTTCAGGGTTGATGTGAGGATGAGTTCCGGTCACCCCGCGGTTTCGTTCGCGACTGTTGCCGCCGCCGGCACCGGCTACACCGGGTTGACCCGCCATTACGCGCTCGAGGAATGTGTCGGGGCGAACGCCGCGTGGCTGAGCGTTTCGGGCCATGCCGATATCCTCGGCGCCGGCCAGACGGTCTCTTATGCGCCCCCGGCTCAGCCGGCCGGTCAGACCACGCTCTACCGCGTCCGCGTCTGGTTGAGCGAGTAGGGCGTGCGCGCTGGTGACAGGACCCCTGGCGCGGGCCGCGCGAATCCATTCGCATCGCGCGCTCCGGAGCCATCTGCGGGGACGCATGCCGCACCGCTTGCCGCGGCGGCGGGTCATTCTACTCCGAGCACCACGAGTTTGAGCCCCTGGACGAGACGGAAATGCTTCTCGTCTTTGGCGCCGACAAGAAGGCGGTAGCCAAGCGCTCTTGCCGTGGCGGCTGTCGCGAGATCGTTCTGCGGCAGCATGGCTCCCTTTCGCGAAGACTCTCGGAATATGTCGGCGTAGTGTTCCGCAATGGCCGCGTCGAAATCAATCACCGGTATGTAAAGGCGAATCTGTTCCAGTTTGGCTCGTCGCCGAGCCGCGGTCTTGGCCCCCTTGGCCATGCGGACACCCATCAGCAGCTCCGCCCAGACGATCGCGGGGATGACAACCGTCTCCTTCTCGTACGCGGCCAATGCGTCGCCGAGGATGCCGTCGGTACGCTCGATCTGGATCAGCGCGGAAGTGTCCAGGACTAGTCCCATGGATTCTCCAGAGGCCTGTCGGCCGCGTTGACGGCGGACAGGTCATCCGCGAACCCCGCATCGGCAGGGGTGCTCTTCCAGATGTCGATGAATTCGCGCAGAGTCTTTGTCCCCGAGCGCATGCCGCGAAGCTCCGCGATGGGCGTCCGATTCTTCAGCACGACCACCGTCTCGCCGCCGTAGCGGACGCGGGCAAGATAGTCGCCGAGATGCCGCGCAAGCTCGGTTGTCGGTACCCTGATCAAAGGCTCCTCCCCGCTTCCGGAATTCAGTCGTCCAAACTCAGTAAACTACATCTTTTACAGATAAATGTCAACGGCGGATTCCTGCATTTACGCGCGCGTTCGCCGGGCAAGGGCCGCGGCGCCCCGCGCCGCCCCATGCTCGCCGCCGCCTCGATTGCCCGGTCCGCCGGTCGCCTGGTCCGCCAGTCCGCTAATCCGCCCCAACGCGCGAGAGGAACTCCGGCACGCCTTTCACGCCGACGTTCACGCAAAACAATGCGCCGGCCGCCGGACCGTCCGCCTCGCGCTTGTTCCCGCCGGCGGTGGTCACGTAGATGTCCGTGAAATCCGGCCCTCCGAACGCGAGGCTGGAGCATTTGGGCGCCGGAAACGCGATGTGGCTCAGCTCCTCGCCCGCCGGCGAGTAGCGCACGATGCGCGCGCCGTCCCAGCGTGCGGACCACACGCAGCCGTCGGCGTCCACCGTCATCCCGTCCGGCCGTCCCTGAGCGGGCTCGTCCGGCGTGCGGACGAACACGCGCCGGTTCGTGATCGCGCCGGTCGCGCGATCGTAATCGTAGAGATAGATCGCCCGCGCGCGCGTGTCCGTGTGATACATCCGCTTCAGATCGGGCGTGAAGCCCAGCCCGTTCGATGTGCCGATGCCTTCGACCAGCTTCGTGATGCTGCCGTCCGTGTCCAGCCGGTACAGCGCGCCCGCGCGGTCCCGCGTCGACATCGTCCCGCCGTACACCCGGCCTTCCGGGTCCGCAATCACATCGTTGAACCGGTTGTCCTGCTCGCCGGCCAGCTCCGCCAGCACCGTCTCGTATTCGCCGTCGCGCCACAGCTTCACCGCGCCGCGCGCCATGAACAGCAGCAGGCGCCCGTCCGGCTGTACCGTGAACCCGCCCACCGGCGCCTCCGTCTCGAACGCTTCGGTCTGCCCTGTCGCCGGATCGTGCCGGAACAGTCTGCACCCCGGAATATCCACCCAGTACACGCGTTGCTCCGCCGCATGCCAGTACGGGTTCTCGCCCGTCGCGCAGGCGCAGTCCACAATCAGGTCTGGTGCCGTGCTCATCTCGTTGTACCCCCTCACCGTTTCAGGGTTCGTTCGCGCCGCCCAGCATACCGGCCGCGTGCGCGTTGTCCAGAACTTCGACGGCTCAGTGCCTGTCCCCCGGCGACGGCTCAGTGCCTGTCCCCCGGTGCCTGGCTCGGTGGCTGCCTGCACCCAGGCGCCTCCCCCCCCCGCGCCAGTCGACACGGACGAGCACGGACTCACACGGGCCCAGCGCGCCCAAACGGCTCGACGTTTGCCGGAAAACGGCCCTTGTTTGGCTGCTTTTTCGAAAAAAGGCCGAAAATATCTGGAAAAAGCACCCAAGAATTGGCGTATGGCGGGGTCTAACCCTGGTGAATACTGCAGCGTGCCGTTAAATGGAGCGAGCGCGGGCGAGGAATCAGGATGACGATGAATCCGAATCGGCACTCGGACCTTCCGGCTCCCCTTTCGACAGGCAGCCGCCCTGCCTCCCCGCCGTGCGTCCGCTCCCGTCTTCTGAGTTAGCTCAAGAAAGGATCGTCATGAACAGGATGACCCGAACCCGGCAGAGGACGGCGTTTGCACTCTTCGCCTGCGTGGTTGCGGCGTGGCCGTTGCGTGCCCGAGCCGAGACTCTCGTGGCCAAGGGCTCGAGTTGGAGCTACGCGAAAGGCACGGCCGAGGCGTCCGACCCGCGCAGCGAATGGCGGGAACAGGATTTCGACGCCTCCGCCTGGCCGCGCGGCAATGCGCCGTTCGGCTACGGGGACGCGCCGTTCGGCACCGCGTTCACGGACATGCAGAACACCTATGCCTGTTTCTTCCTGCGCAAAACCTTCACCGTTTCCAGTATGGTTCCGGAGACCCGGCTGCGCATCAGCGTCGACTATGACGACGGGTACACTCTGTGGGTCAACGGCGAGCAGGTCTCCGACCGGAACGAGCCGGACGGCGCGCCGTTGTACACATCGCTGGCATCCGCCGATCATGAGTCCGGAGTCTACGAGGAGCGGGATCTGTCCGACCCGGGCGACTACCTGGAACTGGGCGAGAACGTGCTGGCCGTCCAGGTCTTCAACACGGGGCTGGGCAGCAGCGACTGCAAGTTCGACGTGGAACTCTCGTCGTACAAGCGGGTGGCCGACACGAAGTTCAGTCAGAATCGCGGTTTCTACGAGGCGCCGTTCTCCCTGACCATTACGACGGCGACGCCGGGCGCGACGATCCGGTACACGACCGACGGGCGGTCGCCGAGTGCCACAACGGGCACGGCCGCGGGCACGAACGCGGTGCTGCAGATCGCGACCACCACCTGCCTGCGCGCGGCGGCGTTCAAGGGCGGATACGACCCGACCGATGTGGACACGCAGACGTACCTCTTCCTGGACGACGTCCTCACGCAAACGCGGCCGGCGGGGTACCCGACGATCTGGGGGCCCTGCGGCGAGGGGTCGACGTGCAAAGGGGACTATGCGATGGACGCGAACGTGGTGAACGATCCGCGCTACGCGGGCACGATCCGGAACGATCTCAAGGCGGCGCCGACCCTCTCGCTTGTCTTCACGTACGAGGACTTGTGGGACGGCGCGACGGGAATCTACATGAATCCGCATGACGATTGGGAACGGCCGGTGTCGGCGGAACTGATGCACGCCGATGGCACGGAGGGATTCCAGATCGACTGCGGCCTGAAGATCGGGGCCGGCCGCTGGTTCCGGCGTTTCGACCGCACGCCGAAAAAGAGTTTTCGCCTCTATTTCCGGTCCCTGTACGGCGCGTCGCGGCTGGAGTACAAGCTGTTCCAGGACTCGGACGTGGACCGGTTCGACAACCTTCAGCTTCGGGCGGGCGGCAACGAGAATATCGGAACACAGCCGACCAAAACGCTGATGGTGCGGTCGCCGTTCGGGCAGGACACGCAGCGCGACATGGGCTCGCCTTCGCTGCACGGCACCTTCGTGCATCTCTATCTGAACGGCCTCTACTGGGGCGTGTTCAACCTGCACGAGCGCGTCAACCAGCGGTTCCTGGCCGAGACGTTCGGCGGGGAGAAGGAAGACTACGATGTGGTCGGCGGCTGGAGCGACACGCCGAACTATCCGGAAGTGAAGGACGGCGATCTTACGGCGTGGAACTCCATGATGGCCGTTCGCGACAAGGATCTCTCGCAGGCCGCCAACTACAACGAGATGAAGGACTGGCTCGACGTCACCCAGTTCATCGATTACACGCTGATCTGCTTCTACGTTCCCCACGCGGACTGGGATTACTGGCAGTCTCCCTACTACACGTTCAACAACTGGCGGGCGGCCCGCAAGTCGCGGAACCGATTGTCCGGCGACCCCAAGTGGCTGAATTTCGTTTGGGATACCGAGTACAGCCTCTACCTGAACGATGCCACCGGCCCGACGGGGGACAAGACCGACAGCGGCGGCGTCTGGAACCTGCACGGCCGCCTGAAGGCGAATGCGGAATACAAGATGTTGTTCGCGGACCGGGTCCAGAAGCATTTCTTCAACAACGGCGCCCTGACCCCCTCGGTTACGGCGGCGCGCTTCTCGGGGCTCTGCGACCGGGTCGAACGCGCGTATGTCGGGGAGACGGCTCGTTGGGGCGACACGCCGGTGCCCGGAGCCATGCGCACGAGCGGGGGCGACTGGGAGAAGTACATCAACTCGACGGGCGGCGGCACGTGGGATGAGTATCACGCCCGGACGCTGGACGACGAATGGAAGCCGGAGCGCGCGCGCGTGCTGAACAACTTTTTCCCGGGGCGTACGGCCACGGTCGTGCAACAGCTCCGCAATCGCGGCCTGTTTCCGAGCGTCGGCGCGCCGTCGTTCAAGCAGCATGGCGGCGCCGTGGCGGCCGGCTTCAGGCTCACGATCAGCTCGCCCGGCTATGAGCTGTTCTACACGACCGACGGTTCGGACCCGCGGCTGGCGGGCGGCAACGTGGCGGGCGGCGCCGTCCTTTACAGCGGCCCGATCGTTCTCTCGCGAACCACCCATGTCCGCGCGCGCGTCAAGAAGACCCAGAGCACCTGGAGCGCGGTGAACGCGGCCACCTTCAATTATACCGGGCACTACGGCAAGATCCGGATCACCGAGATCATGTACAACCCGGTCGGCGGGCGCCAGTACGAGTTTGTCGAGATCAAGAACACCGGCAGTTCCACGCGCGGCCTGTCCGAGATGCAACTGGCGGGCGCCGGCTACACCTTCCCGCCCGGCGCGGAACTCGAGCCCGGCCGGTACGCGCTGCTCGTCGCCGACGAGGCCGCTTTCGAGGGGCGGTACCCCGGCGCGAAAAACTCGGCCAACGTCGGGTTCTTCGGGGTCTACAGGGGCCGGCTGGACAACAACGGCGAGCGGCTTGCGCTCAAGGACGGCGAGGGGCGGACGGTCGTGTCCGTGCGTTACAACGACAAGGACCCCTGGCCCACGGCCGCGGACGGCGACGGGCACTCGCTCGTGCCCGTCTCGGGCGACGGCGACTACGCCGACGACGCGGCATCCGACCCCGCCAACTGGCGGGCGAGCAATCTGATCGGCGGCTCGCCCGGCCGCGACGACGGCGAGCCGTACCGCGTGCTCGTCAATGAAGCGCTCAGTCATACCGATCTGCCCGAGGTCGATGCGGTCGAGCTCTGCAATGCCGGAAGCGCCCCCGTCGATATCGGCGGCTGGTACCTGAGCGACAGCACGGCCAACTACCGGAAGTACCGCATTCCGAACGGCGCCACCCTGGCGGCCGGCGGGTACAGGGTGTTCGACGAACGCGACTTCAACACGGACACCAACAGCCCGTCCTGCTTCGCGCTGGACTCGCACGGCGACGAGATCTATCTCACGCACTGGGACGCGAACGGCAACATGTTGTACATGGCCGACGCGCGGTTCGGGGGCGCCGAGAACGGCGTCGCCTTCGGCCGTTACGTCAAGAGCGACGGCGACGCCGATTTCGTTGCGCAAGCGGTCACCAACACCCTCGGCGGCGCCAACGCGGCGCCGCGGGTCGGCCCGCTCGTGATCAATGAGATCATGTATCATCCCGCGTACGGCGGCCACGAATTCGTCGAGCTGTACAACGCGAGCGGCGCCACCGTGCCCCTCTACGATCCGGCGTACCCCGCCCATACCTGGCGGCTCTCGGGCGCGATCGAGTACGCGTTTCCCGGCGGTGCGGCGCTCGGCGCCGGGGAATACGCGCTGGCGGTGGCGGTCGAACCTGCCGCGTTCCGCAGCACGTACGGCATTCCGGCCGGCGTCCAGATCTTCGGCCCGTACACGGGCGTGCTCAACAACGCCGGGGAAAGCGTGAAGTTGTGGCGGCCCGACACGCCGGACGCCGGCATCGTGCCGCTGATCCTCGTCGACCGCGTCAAATACAACGACCGCGGCCTTTGGCCGCGCGGCGCGGACGGGGACGGCCCGTCGCTCGAGCGGCAGGACGCGGCTGCCTACGGCAACGACCCGGTGAACTGGGCGGCCAGCCTGGCCGCCGGCGGCACGCCGGGCGCGCCGAACTCCGGGGGGCTGGTCTCCAGGGAAGCCGGTTGGCGGTACCACGACAAGGGGCTCGACCTCGGCACGGCCTGGCGGGCGGCGGTTTTCGATGATTCGGCCTGGGAAGACGGCAACGCACCGCTGGGCTACGGGCATGCGGAGATCGATACGGAGGTCTCCTTCGGGGACAACCCGGACAACAAGCACATCACCACCTACTTCCGCAAGGCGTTCACACTCGGCGTCAGCCCGGGCACGGTCACCGATCTTTCGCTGCGCGCCCGCTACGACGATGGGTTCGTCGCTTTCCTCAACGGCCAAGAGGTGGCGCGCGGCGCCATGCCCGCCGGCACGGTGACGTACAGTACGACCGCCACGACCCACGGGCCCGATGCCGAGGAGACGTTCAACCTCAACGCCCATATCGGGAAACTGGTCCGGGGTCTCAACGTGCTCGCGGTGGAAATGCATCAGTCCGGGGCCGCGAGCAGCGACCTGTTCATGGATATGGCGCTCACACGCACCGCCGCGCAAGGCGCGCCGCCCGCCGCGCCCGGCGGGCTGACGGCAATCGCCGCATCGTCAAGCCGCATCGACATTCACTGGACCGACAACAGCAGCGATGAAGACGGGTTCCACGTCGACCGGCGTCAGAGCGGCACGTCCGAATGGGTGCGGATCACTACGCCGGGCGCCGGGACCACCGCCTGCAGCGATTCCGGGTTGCCGGCCGGCACGAAGTTCTACTACCAGGTGCGGGCCTACAACGCCTACGGCAGCTCCGGCTACTCCGCGATCGCATTCGCCACGACACCCGCCGGCGTACAGCCGCCCGCCGCGCCAAGCGGGGCGGGCGCCCAGGCAACGGCCTGGAACCGCATCGCCGTGTCCTGGACGGACAACAGCGACAACGAGGACGGATTCACCATCGAGCGGCGGCAGAGCGGCACCTCCGATTGGATCGTCGTCGGGCGTCCGCCCGCCAATGCGACCGGCTTCGACGATGGCGGGCTGCCGGCCGAAACCAAGTTCTACTACGTGCTGTGGGCCTACAACAGTGCCGGCAACTCGGCCACGACCACCGTGGTCAGCGCCACCACACCCGCGCAGCCCGATTCCGACTGGCGTTACCGCAAGGGAACGGCCGAGGCGTCCGAGCCGCCGGAGGCGTGGCGTTCGCTGCGCTTCGACGATTCGGCCTGGAACGCCGGCGATGCCCCGTTCGGGTACGGCAGCCTCCAGTACGGCACGACGTTTGACGATATGCGCGAGAGCTACTCGTGCATCTTCCTCCGCCGCCGATTCGAGGTGATCGATCCGGAACTGGTGGCCGAGCTGGTGTTCGACCTGCTCTACGACGACGCGTTCATTGTCTGGATCAACGGCGAGGAAGTCGCGCGTGTGAACGTGGGCGGGACGCCCGGCGATTTCATCCCGTACGACGCCCTGTCCGTGGCCTATACGTCGGGCCCCGAGCCGTGGTCGAACACCTTTGCGGGCGCCAGCATGCCGCGGCTGCTCGACGGCACGAACGTGCTTGCCGTGCAGGTCTTCAACACGTCGCTGACCAGCTCCGATCTGATGATGGATCTCACGATGTCGCTCCTACGCACAGCGTTGCCCGTCACCGAAGACAGCGACCGCGACGGCATGCCCGACGCGTGGGAGATCGCCCAGTTCGGCGGGACCGGTACCGCGACCGGCGATGACGCCGACGGGGACGGACTGTCGAATACGGAAGAGTACATTGCGGGGACCGATCCGCAACAGCCTGCCCAGTGGTTCGCCGTCCAGGTCGGCTTCGCCGCCGGGAATGTGGTCGTCAGCTTTCCGACCGTGCTGGCGGCCGGCAGCGGCTACGAAGGCTTGAGCCGTTTCTACACCCTGGAACGGCGCCTGGGCACCGAAGGCGGCGTCTGGCTGGGGATCCCGTCGTGCTCCGATATCCTGGGCCAGGGCCAGACGGTCACCTACGTCGAGCACGACGTGCTCTCCGAGCCGGCCTTCTACCGCGCTCGCGTATGGCTGAGTGACTGACCAATCCCGGCCCCCCGCGCTCCCGGGATTCTCAGTTCCTGGAAACCGGCCTCTCACTTTTTAGAATGCGCAAACCGCATCGGGCCGCGTCCGGTATGTGTGGGCCCCATATGTTGTATGAAAGGGGCTGGGGATGCGGGCGGAAGGCGGCCGGAGGGGGCGCCGAGCGGGGCGGCCATGCAGTTGGCGCGATTTATGCTGCAACGGGGAAGCGGGGGTGTCGGACGGGTTGGCGCAGGCATTCCTGTCTGCGTGATTGCCGCGCGGGTCCACGGGGTGCGGTGTCAAACCGAGCGTTCATGATGAGACGAGAAGCTTCAACCTGCGTTCTGGTGGTTCTGTTGGGCCTAGTGGCATTCGTGACGGTGCCCGTCACGTTCGCGGCATCGGTCATCATCAACGAGTTCCTCGCGGAGAACGAAGCCGGGTTGGCGGACGAAGACGGTGAGCATTCCGACTGGATCGAGTTGCGCAATGTGAGCACGGGCACGGTGAATCTTGCCGGCTGGCAGTTGCGTGACAGTTCCGCGCGATGGACATTCCCGGCGACGAATCTGGCGGCGGGCGCGTATCTGATCGTCTTTGCGTCCGGCAAGGATCGTGCAACAACGGGTTCGGAGCTGCACACGGACTTCAAGCTCCGGAGCGAGGGCGAGTATCTGGCCCTGGTCGATCCGGAGGGCGTGGTGGAGTCGAAGTTTGCGCCGTACCCGCAGCAGGGCCCGGACATTTCGTACGGGGCGGGCACGGGCGTGGCGGCGTCGAATCTGCTGGCGGCGGGCGCCGCCTGCAAGTGGCATGTGCCGATGGACGACTCATTGGGGACGAGTTGGTTGGAGCCTTCCTTTTCCGATGCCGGCTGGCAAAGCGGCACGACGGGCGTGGGCTACGAGCAGGGCACGGGCTACGAAGGGCTAATCGGTTCGGACGTGGGCTCGGCCATGTACGGGATCTGCGGTTCGGTCTATGTTCGGGTTCGCTTCACGGTGCAGGACCCGTATGAGCTGGAAGTCCTGACACTGAAGTTGAAGTACGACGACGGGTTTGTCGTCTGGCTCAACGGCGAGGAGGTCGCGCGTGCGAACGCGGCCGGCACGCCGCCGGCCTGGAATGCGCTGGCCACGGCGGGCCATTCGGACGAAGAGGCGGTGGTCTTCCAGTACTTCGACCTCACGGCGGACCGGGAACTGCTGGCGGCGGGCGAGAACGTGCTGGCCGTCCAGGCGCTGAACGACAGCACGACCAGTTCGGACCTGCTCATGCTGCCGGAGCTGGACGCAGCCGGGGGCACGGCGTACACGGCCGAGTACCGCTACTTCAACCAGCCCACCCCGGGCTCGGTCAACGGGGTCGGCACGGCGGATCTCGGGCCGATCATCCGGGAAGTCGCCCACAGTCCCGACCGGCCCGGCGACAGCGACGCCATCTGGGTGACGGCGCGCGTGACGGACTCGATCGACGGCGTGGCATCCGTTTCGCTGCGTTACAGCGTGATGTGGAGCAGCACGGTCAGCGTGACGATGCTCGATGACGGCGCGCACCACGACGGCGCGGCGGGCGACGGCGTCTACGGCGGCGCGATTCCCGCAAGCGCCTCGACACCGGGCCAGATGGTACGCTGGTACGTGACCGCCACCGACGGCGCGGGCGACGAGTCGCGCTATCCGCTCGAGGAGGATCGCGCGGAATATGACGGCACGCCGCTCAAGCTCGGTACCGTCATTGCGGACCCGTCCATCAGCAGCCCGCTCCCGGTCTACCACTGGTTCGTCCAGAACCCGAACTGGTACTACTGGGTGGATGCCGAGGGGGTGCGGCAGTACACGAAAGCCATCACGTGGTGCTGTCTGTACTACGACGGCGAGTTCTACGACCGGATCCGCGTCCGCGCACGCGGGTGCGTCAGCCTGAGCAACGACTATGTGCGGAAGAAGAGCTGGAAGTTCGATTTCAATACCGGGCACTGGTTCCGTTTCTCGGACGCGTACGAGCGGGTCGAAGAGATCAATCTGAACACGACTTACGACGACCGCTATGTGCGGCAGGTGATGGCCTGGGACAGCTACAAGGATTCGGGCTCGCCGCACTGCCTGTCGTTCCACGTGCGGCTGCACCAGAACGCGCAGTTCCACAGCGTGCACGTGTTTGTCGAGCAGATGGACAAGCGCTACCTGCGCCGGTTGGGCCTCGACGATGAGGGTGCGCTGTACAAGGCGCGCGGGACGAAGTCGAATACGACCACCGGCTTCGCCAAGGTGAACCGCGAGTGGGAGGGCATCGCCGATCTCACCGCCTTCATCAACGGGATAAAACTGACCGGCACGGCGCGGCGCAACTTCCTGTTCGACAACGTGGACCTTGCGTGGTCGCTCGACCACATGGCGCTGCGTTCGCTCATCCACGACGAAGACAGGATCTACAAGAACTACTATTACTACCGCGACAGCGACGGCAGCCGCGAATGGGTGATGTTCCCGTGGGACGTGGATCTTTCGTTCGGGCGGCATTGGGGCGACTGGGCCGTCATCTACGCGAACAAGGACCCGTACTCGCATCCGCTGTTCGGCGACTCGACGCGCGCGGCCCAGACCGCCGACCCCGGCTGGTATCAGTACTTCATCGATGCCATGCACGACACGCCGGAGATCCAGCAGATGTTCGCGCGCCGGTTCCGCACGCTGATGGACCGGTTCCTGCAGCCGGCCGGCACGCCGTACGGGCAGCGCCGCTACGAGAACCATCTGGACGCGTTGGTCGACCTGCTGGCCAACGACGCGGTGCTGGACGCCCAGGTGTGGGGCGCGCAGAAGGGCGGGGACCACTACGGCTATCCCATGCTGACGGGCATTGTGGCGCGGCTGAAGGCCGAGTTCCTGGCGCCGCGCCGCACGCACGTGTACAGCACCCATCACGTCAGCAACGGCGGCATCGTGCCCGACGCGCAGCCCGCGAACCCCGCGCTGGACATCGGCACGGTCGAGTTCAGGCCCGCCTCGGGGAATCAGGCCGAGGAGTACATCGAGATCGCCAACCCGAACGCCTATGCGGTGGATATCTCCGGGTGGTGCCTCTCGAACGCCGTCGAGCACACGTTCAAGGCGGGCACGGTGATCCGGGCCAACAACGCCATGTACGTCTCGCCCGACGCGTACGCGTTCCGATGCCGGTCGACCAGTCCGAAGGGCGGCGAAGGCCTGTTCGTCCAGGGCGACTACAAGGGGCAGCTCACGGCCTGGGGCGAGACCATCGAACTGTGGCGCGACAACGGCACGCTGGCTGTCTCGCACACCTACCCCGGCAGTCCGAGTTCCGCGCAGCAGTACCTGCGCATCACCGAGATCATGTACAACCCGGACAACGGCGAGGAGTATGAGTTCATCGAGCTGAAAAACACGCGGAGCGGTTCGCTGGACATTTCGGGAGTCTCGTTCGTCGAGGGCATGGCCTTCACGTTCCCGGCCGGCACGACGCTGGCGGCCGGCGAATACATCGTGGTCGTGCGGGACCAGACCGCTTTCACCGCTCTGTACGGTTCCGGTATCCGGGTGGGCGGCCAGTACACGGGCGCGCTTGACAACGGGGGCGAGCGGCTGGAACTGCGCGACGCCTATAACGAGAAGATCTTGTCGTTCCAGTACGGCGACGGCTGGTACGCGCCAACCGACGGCGGCGGGTATTCCCTCGTCATGACGGCGCTGAGCCCGTACGCGAACGAGCACTGGGAAGACCCGGCCAACTGGCGTGCGAGCTACTACTACGGCGGGTCGCCCGGCGGCGACGACGCCGACCTCGGCGTCGTGATCAGCGAGGTGCTCACCCACACCGATCCGCCGCTCGAAGACGCCGTCGAACTCTGCAACCGGAGCGCGTCGGCCGTCGATATCGGCGGCTGGTATCTGAGCGACAGCGTCGAGAGCCTCAAGAAGTACCGGATTCCCAACGGGACCGTGTTGCCGGCGGGCGGGTACAAGGTCTTCTACGAGTACCAGTTCAACGCCGACACGAACAACCCGGCCTGCTTCGCGTTCAGTTCGCACGGCGACGACGTCTGGCTGTGCGCGGCGGATGCCGGCGGCAACCTCACCGGGTACCGCGTGATTGCCGATTTCGGCGCGGCCGAGAACGGGGTGTCGTTCGGCCGTTACGCGCGCAGCGACGGGCAGGTCGATTTCACGGCGATGGCAAGCCGGACGTTCGGCGCAGACAATCCCGCCAGCCTCGCCGAGTTCCGGTCCGGCACGGGCCTGGCGAACAGCGCGCCGCGGATCGGGCCGGTCGTGATCAACGAGTTGATGTACAACCCGGCGGCCGGCGGCGCCGAGTTCATCGAGCTGTACAACATGAGCGGAGCGCCCGTGGCGCTCTACGACGAGAGCCATCCGCAGAACACGTGGAAGCTCACCGACGGAGTGGATTTCGCGCTGCCGGGCAGCGTCGTCCTGGGCGCGCGCGAGTGTGCGCTGGTGGTCGGCATGACGCCGTCCACATTTCGCGCCGCGTACGGCATCCCCGCCCAGGTGCAGATCTTCGGGCCCTGGATCGGCTCTCTCGACAACGGCGGCGAGAGTGTCAGCTTGCGTAAACCCGATCCGCCGGACCCCGAGGCCGGCGGGCTGGTCCCCTACGTCCGCGTGGACCGCGTGGCCTACGACAACAACACGCCCTGGCCGGAGAATACGGACGGGGGCGGGCCGTCGCTGGAGCGGCAGGACGCGGCCGCCTACGGCAACGACCCGGTCAACTGGGCTGCGAGCCTCGGCGCCGGCGGCACGCCGGGCGCGGCCAATTCCGGCGGGCTGGTGAGTCTGACGGCCGGCTGGAAATACCATGACAAGGGCGAGAATCTGGGGTCGGCCTGGCGCAGCGCGTCCTACGACGATTCCGGCTGGGCGCACGGCAACGCGCCGCTCGGTTACGGCTACGCCAATATCGACACGACGGTCTCATTCGGCGACGACCCGGCCAACAAGCCCATCACCACCTATTTCCGCAAAGCCTTCACCCTGGGCGTCCAGCCGGGCAACGTCACCCACTTCACCTTGCGCGCCGATTACGACGACGGGTTCGTCGCCTGGCTCAACGGCGAGGAACTCGCGCGCGGCGCCATGCCCGGCGGAACCGTTTCCTACAGCACCCTGGCCTCGAGCCACTCGGCGGGCAGCTACCAGGCGTTCGACTTGGCCGCGCACATCGGCAAGCTGCGCAACGGCGTGAACACGCTGGCGGTCGAGGTGCACCAGTCCGCGCCGGACAGCAGCGACATCTTCATGGACATCGAGCTGACCTGCGCCGCGTCTGCCGGGCCGCTCGACTTGCCGGACCCCCCATCGGGTCTCACCGCTTCGGCGGTGTCGAGTACCCGCATCGACCTCGCCTGGACCGACAACAGCGACAACGAGAACGGCTTCCGAATCGACCGCCGCCAGAGCGGAAGCTCCGTGTGGGTCACGCTTCCGGCAGCCGGCGCCAACAGCACCGCGCGCAGCGATACGGGCCTGCTCGCGGGCACGACCTACACCTACAAGATCCAGGCCTACAATTCCGACGGGTATTCCCTGTACTCGAACACGGCCGAGGCCACCACGCCCCAAGGCCCGCCCGCCGCGCCCGGCAGCCTGGCCGCCGCCGCGCTCAGCGCCAGCCGCATCGCGCTCGCGTGGGCCGACAACAGCAACAACGAGGACGGGTTCAGGCTGGAACGGCGGCCCAGCGGCGGCGCGTGGACGAATCTGGCCACCGTCGCCGCGGGCGCCACGGCCTACACCGATACCGGCCTGCCGCCCGGCACGGCGCTGGACTACAGAATGCAGGCCTTCAACGCGGCGGGCAGTTCCGACTACACCGCGCCGGCGAGCGCCACAACGCCCGTGCCGGTCGTCCAGTTTGCGGACGCCGCATCCGAGCAGAGCGAATCGGTCGGTACCGTCGGCTTCCAGGTCGCGCTGAGCGAATCGGTGGTCGTGGCCGTCAGCGTGGACTTCGCCGTCACCGGCGGCACGGCCGCGCCCGGCGGCGTCGACTACACGCTCGCAAACGGCACCCTCACCTTTGCCGCCGGCGCGACGGCCAAGACGATTCCGGCCGCCGTGATCGACGACGGGCTGGAGGAGCCCGACGAGACGCTGGTCGTCACGCTCAGCGGCGCCTCGAACGCGAACCTCGGCGGCCGCACGACCCACACGCACACCATCCGCGACAACGACCGGCTCTTCATCGCCTACAACGATCTCGTGTGGCTCGCGGGCCAGCCGACCAACAGGATCACAACCTACTCCAACTCGGGCACGACGGCCGGCGAACTGATCGACTTCAACACGGGGCAGGGGGCCGGCGTGACGCTGGCCGTGAGCGGCGGGGGCGGAGCGGGCAGTTCCGCCCCCGGCCACCCCGCCGCCGGCACCGACGCGTACAGCGTGTTCGACGGCGTCGTCGACTGCCACGGCTACATCGGCTACAGCGCGCCCGACTTGGTCCTCACGTTCACCGGGCTCGATCCCAGCCTGCACTACGAATTGGTCGTGTTCGGGAACCGCGGCGAGCCTACCTACACCGATCGGACGATGGTCGTGACCCTCTCGGACGTGGCGGCGTTCGAAAATCAGAGCACGCCCGGGTCCGACATGCTGGGGCCCGACGACCCGTCCACGGCGATCCTGTGCGGGTACAACACGGAGAACGGGTACGTCGCGCGGTTCGCCGGTGTCGAGGCCGGTCCCGACGGCGACGCGGTCGTGACGGTCGGCGACAACGACACGCGCTTCTACGTCAACGCCCTGATGCTGCGCGCGCACAGCCCGCTCACCGCGGCGGACTTGATCGCGAAGCAGGCAAGCTGGCGTTTCAACGACACCGGCACGAACCTCGGCACGGCATGGCGGAGCGTCGCGTACGACGACTCGGGCTGGAGCGCCGCGAATGCCGTATTCGGCTACGGCGAGGCCTATATCGATACCACGGTTTCGTACGGGGCCGATTCGGCCAACAAGCACCCCACCACCTATTTCCGCAAGACGTTCCAGTTGCAGGCTGATCCGTCGGCCGTCACCAGCCTCAAGCTCTACGTGAACTACGACGACGGGTTCGTCGCCTGGCTGAATGGGCAGGAGGTGGCCCGCCGGGCGATGCCGGCCGGCACGGTCCTGTACACCACGCTGTCGACGGGGCACGAAGGCGGCAGCTACGAACTGATCGATCTGACCGCGTACAAGGACGCGTTGAACAGCGGCTCGAATCTGCTCGCGGTCGAGGTGCATCAGAGCGGACCGAGCAGCAGCGACCTGGTCATGGACATGCAGCTGACCGCCCTGACGACGGCGGGCGGTACGGTGGTGGACGTGCCGGTGGCGAAGGGCGCGACCTGGCGCTACCGCAAAGGCACCGCCGAGGCGTCCAGCCCGCCCAGCGAGTGGTGTGCGCCCGGCTTCGACGATTCCGGCTGGGCGAGCGGCGCCGCTCCGTTCGGGTATGGCGGGCTGAGCTACGGCACGACGCTCGACGACATGCGCGACCGCTACGCGTGCGTATTCCTGCGCAAGCCGTTCACGGTCGAGCAGCCCGCGTCGGTCGGCGAGTTGAAGCTGTGGGCCCGTTTCGATGACGCGTTCATCGTCTGGGTCAACGGCCATGAAGCCGCGCGCGTGAACATGCCCGGCGCGCCGGGCAGCTTCAATGCCTGCGATTCGTTCAGCGCCGTGTGGACGAACCCGGCCGACTGGACGGCCTCGTTCACCGGCGGCGAGATCCCCGCCCTGGTGGCCGGCACGAACATGCTGGCCGTGCAACTGTTCAACGGCGCGCTGGACAGCAGTGACCTGCTTCTCGACTTCGAGCTGTCGCTCGCGCGCCGCCTGCTCGCCGCCGCCGAGGATGCCGACCAGGACGGCATGCCCGACGCCTGGGAACAGGCGTACCTGCCTGGCACGGGTGAAACGGCCGGCGCGGACGCCGACGGCGATGCGTTCTCGAACATCGACGAATTTGTCGCCGGCACCGATCCCGATAACGCCGGCGACCGGTTCCAGGTCGACCTTGCCGCGTCCAACGGCAACGTGATCGTGTCGTTCCCCGCCGTGCAGGCGGCCGGGACCGGCTACGAAGGCCGAAGCCGCTACTACCGGCTCGAACAACGCACCGGCCTCGCCGGCGCAGGCCTCTGGACGCCCGTCCCGGGCTATACCAACATCCTGGGCCAAGGCCAGACGGTCACCTACCAGCAGCCGCCCGCCACCAACGTCAGCACGTACTACCGGGGCCGCGTCTGGATGGACTGACGTGTCCGTTGCCTCGCCGCAACCCCAGGCGCGTCGCCGAAACCTTCATCGGAAAACAAGACGTGCTCGTCTGCCCGAGCGGTCCGATGACGGGCCACAAGTTCGGCGTGTTCGGCGAATCCCGAGCGGGGCCGACCGCGGGAGCAGCAGTCGTAAGTTTCCGTCTTCGATGTCTCGGCGCTGTTTTGGAAGACGAATCCTCAGGTGTTGACCGAAAAGGGGATGGACATGGCGGACTCAAAAGGCTAACATCTGATAGAACGATCGTGGACGCAGACGTTAGTCACCCCGTCATGGACTTGCGATCCTATTTCCATCATCCGGATCTGTCGCTGCCTGTCATTCGGCGCCGTGCGGCGGAGGCATTCGTGGATCTGCTCGCATGCCACGTGCAGATGTCGACAACGTGGGGCCGCGCTGTCATGTGGGAGAACTCCTTCCCCAGCCGCGAGGCCTACTACAACGCCGTCCGAAGGCTGCGCAAGGCTGGATTTATCGCCTATCGGCGCTCGGAAGACAACGAACCGGTCTTGATCGTGACCGAGGAGGGGAAGAAGCGGCTTCCGCCCGGTCTCAATCCGCAGCGATTCTGGAAGAAGAAGTGGCGCGGCATCTGGTACCTGCTCGCGTACGATGTGGAGGAGAAGAACCGGGCCTTTCGTGACGGACTGCGGTCCTTCCTGGAAAGAATGCGGATGGGCTGTCTGCAGCGCAGCGTCTGGGTCAGTGCACGGGATGTCCGCCCGGAGTATGACGATCTGATTCAGTCCCTGAACGTGGAGTCCGTCTCCTTTCTGTTTGAGTCCAGAACCGTGCTGGGGCGCCGTACGCAGGACGTCGTGGAGTCGGCGTGGGATTTCGAGCGGTTGCGGCAGATACAGAGCTGGTATGGCGAGGTGTTTGAGCACAATTTGGCGCGCGTCTACTCCGGTAATTTATCGGAGTCGACCGTTCGGAGTCTGGCCCGGGAGGAGGTCTCGGGCTATCTCAGTGCGATGGCGGAAGACCCTCTCCTTCCGGCCGAACTGCATCCTGCCGGGTATCTTGGCCCGAAGGTGTACAACCTGCATGAGCGGTTCGTCTATGAAGTGGGGCAGGCTTTACGCCGGGCGCGGAAAGCGCCGAAACGTCGCAGGCTGACTAACATCTGAACCGGCGATCGTTGCCGCGGATGTTAGCCTTCGGCCCGATGTTGGCGCGGGTGCGAGTCTGCAGAGCCCGAAAAACGGCGTTGTCGTATGTTACGTTTCGCGTGTCTTCTGCATGATCGATATGGAAAGGACAATACGGCGGTGACTCAGAAGGGGCCAACCCAGGACGAGGTGGTGAAGGCGGCGTTCAAGTACCAGCCGGCGCTCGTGAGCTACGCGTTCGCCATGCTGCGGGACTGGGAACTGGCCAAGGACGCCGTGCAGGATGCCTACCTGGTGGTGATGAAGAAGTGGCAGGAGTACCGGCCGGGAACGAACGTGTACAGCTGGGCACGGCGGATCGTGCATTTCAAGGTCATGGAGACGCTGCGTGCCCGGAAAGCCGAGATTCCGGTCGAAGAGGAAGCGCTCGAGGATCTCGTCCACGAAGTCGTCCAGCAGCAGATGGACGAGGGTATGGCCGAACGCCAGATTTTGATGCGAAAAGCGCTGGAGAAGTGCATGTTCCAGCTGCAGCAGGGCGGCGTGAAGCTGCTCTCCGGTTTTTATGCCGAGAGGAAATCGTGTGACGTGCTCGCCAAGATCCACCGGCGCAGCGTCGAAGCCGTGCGCATGGCGCTGTCCCGGCTGCGCGACAGGCTTCGCAAATGCGTGTTGAGCCATTTGCAGGATTGGGAGACAGCCCGATGAGCGTGGCAAACGAACAGCTTTTCGAGCGATATCTGCGGCGGGAACTTTCCGCCGCGGACGCCGGTGCGCTCCGGCGTTTGCTCGAAGAGCAAAAGGTCGCACGAAAACAGTTCGTCGACTACGTGAACGAGTGGAGTCTCATGGCCGATGTGTCGACTCAGATCGTTGCGTACTGGGAAGGAGAGTCGGATACGGACGTCGCGACACGAGACCGGGCGCCACACGGAACGCCGTCCCGGAGGCCCGGCCCGGCGATTGCCCGCGCCGCCCGGCCGTGGGGTTGGTGGGTGACGGGTATTGCCGCCGCCCTGTTGATCGGGTTCGGTTTCCTGCTTGCGAGCCGCTGGCCTATCCTCGATTGGGGCCCGGCTGTCACCGCACAGAGCGCCGTGGCGTCCGTTGCACGCCTGCGTGGCGAGGTCTTCGCAGAACGGGGTGGGACACGGGTCCCGTTGGCCGAGGGAAGGGCGGTCTACGACTCGGACCGTGTTGTGACCCGCGGCGTGCAAGCGGTCGTGTGGCTCACCTATCCCGACGCGACCCGCGTCGAACTGGCCACGGACACCGCGGTTCGGGTGGAGGGGGCAGACCGGCGGCACAGGCGTGTCACGCTCGAAGCCGGCCTGCTCAATGCGCAGGTCTCGCCGCTGAGGCCGGGCGAGCAGTTCCGTGTGAGCACACCGCATGCGGAAATGAGCGCGCTGGGCACGCGTTTTGCCGTGGAGGCGACGTCCGCCGCATCCCGTGTGGATGTGGAAGAAGGGCGGGTAGCCGTCGAGAACAGGGCGAGCGGGGAGCGGATTGCCCTGGCTGCGGGCCAGTATGCGGCGATAGACACGCGCACGAGAACGGGCCGGCATCGCCCGGCCGGCCGGGGGCCCGTCGTGCTCTACACGTTTGCAGAGGGGCAGGGCGCCACGGTGCGTGATGTGTCCGGCGTCGGCAGGCCGCTGGACCTGAAGATTCTGGACCGTTCCGCCGCCGTGTGGTTGCCGGGCGGCGGCCTGCAACTGACCCAGCCGACGCTGGTGGCCTCGCATGGGCCGGCCCGCAAGATCGACCGCGCCTGCCGCGCGAGCAACGAAATCTCGCTTGAAGCCTGGATCGTGCCGGCCGCGGCTTGGCAGGGCAGCAATACCACGGCGCCGGGACCGGTCCGGATTCTGACGGTTTCTGTGGATGGCAGCCGGCGGAATTTCACGCTCGGTCACTGGGGGGATTGCTACAAGGTCCGCTTGCGAACCACGGCGACCGACCCACAGGGCGAGCCAGCGCTTGTCGCGCAAGTGGGAACGCCCGCGCGTCTGACCCACGTCGTCTATACCCGGGATGCGGCCGGCACGGCAAAGATTTACGCCGACGGCGTCGACGTGACGCGCGGACTGCGCATTGTCGGCAGGACGGATTTCCCTGTGGGGCCGATTCCGGGCCGATTCACGGACTGGGACGAGACGTTCTATCTGGGACTGGGCGACGAACTGACGCGAGGGGGCACCCAGACCTGGCTCGGCACCTACCATCTTATCGCCGTCTACCGCCGCGCGCTGTCGGCCGAGGAGGTCCGCGCCCAGTTCCGGGCAGGGCCACGGCGGGAGAAGGACCGTGGGACCGTGGGACTGTAGGACCGTGGGACCGTGGGACTGTAGGACCGTGGGACCGTGGGACTGTAGGACCGTGGGACCGT
>JAFGHX010000221.1 GCA_016929905.1 Kiritimatiellia bacterium | reverse complement strand
CCTGGCTCCTCGTCGACCGCGTGCAGTACAACGACAACAGCCCGTGGCCCGAGGGCGCGGACGGCGACGGCCCGTCGCTCGAACGCAGCGCGCCGGCCCTCTACGGCAACGACCCGGCCAACTGGGCGGCCTCCGCCCAGGCGGGCGGCACGCCCGGGCTGCCCAATTCCGGCACGCTCGTTTCCACGCGCGCCGGCTGGAAGTTCTGGGACCGGGGCGCCGGGATCGACTCCGCCTGGACCCAGCCCGCGTTCGACGACCGCACCTGGCAGAACGGCAACGCGCCGCTCGGCTATCCGGACACCGACACGGAAGTCGACACGCCGGTCTCCTACGGGGACGACCCGGCCGGCAAACACGTCACCACCTACTTCCGGACCCGGTTCGCGCTCGGCTGCAGCCCTGCCGATGTGAGCGCGCTCACCTTGCGCGTCCGATACGACGACGGCTATGTGGCGTACCTGAACGGGCAGGAAGTCGCGCGCGGCAGCATGCCGGCCGGCACCGTCGCCTACGGCACGCTGGCTTCGACCAGCGGCGGGTCACAGGGCAGCTACGAAGAGCAGAACCTGCTCGCCGGCAAGGACAACCTGGTGCAGGGCCTCAACGTGCTGGCCGTCGAAGTGCACCAGGTCAACGCGACCAGCAGCGATCTGTTCTTCGACCTGGAACTGACATACCGGGCCAACGAGCCACAGGTGGACCCGCCGGCCGCGCCCAGCGGCCTGGCCGCGGCCCCGACGGTCTCGGGCGGCATCCACCTGAGCTGGAACGACAACAGCCATGACGAGACCGCGTTCAAGATCGACCGGCGCCGCAGCGGCGAATCGGCCTGGCTGCGCGTCGCCACGCTCGGAGGCAATACGTCCCTCTGGACGGATACGGGGCTCGCGCCGGAAACGACCTACACCTACCGGGTCAAGGCCGGCAATGCCGGCGGAGACTCCGCCTATGCGCCGGCGGCCGACGCCACCACGTTCGGCGCGGATGACGAACTCCAGAGCGGCGCCGTCTGGAAGTACCGCAAAGGCACCGCCGAGGCGTCCGACCCGCCCGACGCCTGGCGCGCGGTCCGTTTCGACGATTCCGATTGGCCGGCCGGCGCCGCGCCAATCGGCTACGGCGAACCGGAGATCGTGACGGCGCTGGGCGACATGCAGACCAGCTACTCGTCGCTCTTCCTCCGCACAACATTCACCATCCAGCACGCGGCACTCATCCATGAACTTGGGCTCTGGGCGCACTACGACGACGGGTTCATCATGTGGATCAATGGCGAGGAGGTCGCACGCGTGAACGCGGCCGGTGCGGCGGGCTCCTTCGTGCCGTACGACGCCTTCTCGGCCGCAAACGTCCACGCCACCTGGTCGAACACGCTTGCCGGCACCGAAATGCCGGCGCTGGCCGACGGCACCAACGTGGTCTGCGTCCAGCTCTTCAATGCCGCGTTGACGAGCAGCGACGCCCTGTTCGAGGCCGAGCTGTCGCCGCGGCGCAGCCTGCTGCCGGCGGCGGAAGACGCCGACCAGGACGCGCTGCCCGACGCGTGGGAGGACGCGCACTTCGGCGGGACCGGCCAGGCGACCGACGGCGACCCCGACGGCGACGGCATGTCCAACCACGAGGAGTACATCGCGGGGACAGACCCGCTCGCGAAACCCGCCGAAGCGCCTCCGGGCGAAGGCGGGTTTGGCGTCGATCTCCAGCTCGCGAACGGGAGTATCGTCGTTTCCTTGCCGACTGTCGAAGCGACGGGTAGCGGCTACGACGGGTACAGCCGGCACTACGCGTTGGAGCAGGCGGGTACGGGAACCGGCGCGGCGTGGTCGGCTGTACCCGGCTACGAGGACATCCTCGGAGCCGGCCAGCTCATCCGCTACACCAACCAGAGCGGGACCGCCACGATCTACCGCGCGCGCGTGTGGCTGGAGTAGCCCCAAATCAAACAAGCATGACGTGCAGCTCGTCACAAGATTTGCGACGAGGTGCACAAAGGAAGGACATCCCGATGAAGAGCAGGTCACGGCTGATGCTTGCCGCCCTAGGTGTCTCACTCTTACTCTCCGGCCTCCTGGCGAACGACTCGTTGGGAACGATACGCGTGGCGGTCAACAAGGACAACGGGGACGAGATCCCCAAGTACGTCGATCCCGTTGAGAGCATACTGGACAACGAACCCGGCTTCACGTGCGACCGGGTCTCTGCCGCTCAAATCCAGAACGGCATTCTGTCCAACTATGATGTCCTGGTCATGCCGGGGGGGCATCCGGACTACACGAAGGACGCGCTCGGAAGCACGGGCTACCAGAAGATCAGGGACTTCGTGTCGGCCGGCGGCGGATATGTGGGGCAGTGCAACGGCACATACAACGCCACCTTCATCGGGATCCTCGCCGCCGAGGTCATCAACTATCCCAACTTCACAAACGGCGGCGGCACCTGGACCATCCGCAAAGAAGGGACGGGCGGGCAGACCACGACACTATCCTATCTGAACGGCCCGGTACTGAAGAGGAAGACCATCAGCGGCGTGGCCCCGTACGTGATTCTGGCCTCCTTCCTCGAAGGGGGCACGACTTACCCGCTCAACGGAAAGCCCGCCATCGTCGTGGGGCAATACGGGCAGGGCAACGTGATCGGTTCCTCCGGACACTTTGAATTGATGGCCGGCAAAGAGCACCTGTTCGTCGATCAGGTCCGGTGGGCGGCGGAGGGCGCCCCGGCATCTTCTGCCACGACGTGGCACGATGTGTTCGAAACGCAAAGCCAGACACCCGCCGCACCCAGCGGGCTGACCGCGACTTCCGTCTCGGCCAGCCGCATCGACTTGAACTGGACCGATAACAGTGACAACGAGACAGGATTCAAGGTCGACCGGCGTGAAAGCGGCACGTCCGCGTGGGTCCGCATCGGCGCCCCGGCCGCCAATGCTTCCTCTTACCGCGACACGGGGTTGCCCGCCGACACGCACTTCTACTACAAGGTCAAGGCGTACAATGCGGCGGGCAACTCGCCTTACTCGAACGTCGCCTACGCCTTCACATCAAGCGCCGGCCCTCTTGCGGTCCATCCGTCCAACCCCCGCTACTTCACGGATGCGACCGGCCGCGCCGTCTACCTGACGGGCTCCCACATCTGGTTCAACATCCACGCGCAAGGCAGCAGCTCGCCCATGTCGCACGACGAATTCGAGTTGTTCCTCGACCGGCTGCAGGGCTATGGCCACAACCATACCCGGCTGTGGACAGGCTGGGTGTATACCCGGAACAAATTCCACCCACACCCCTGGAACCGCACCGGGCCCGGGACAGCCAGCGACGGCTTGCCGAAGTTCGACTTGACCCGTTTCAACCAGTCCTACTTCGACCTGGTGCGCGAACGCGTGCTGCAAGTGCAGGCCCGCGGCATGTATTGCTCCGTAATGTTTTTCGGCTCGTTCAACGGGTTCCGTGACTACTGGGAAACCATCCCCTGGCATCCGGACAACAACATCAACCCCGAAACACAGGCGTGCTTCGGCAGCACCAACCCCTCCTCGTTCTTCACCACCGGGCCCGGGGCCCTCGAATTGCAGCGGGCACTGGTTCGCAAGTTCATCGACACGCTCAACGACGTGGACAACCTCATCTGGGAAACGATGAACGAACCCGGCGCCGCCTCCTTTGCCTGGAATGACGGCATCATTGCCTACGCCCGCGCCTATGAGGCCGGAAAGCCCAAGCAACACCTCCTCGGAATGACCGGCGGCTGGAAGCTGGGCACGAAAATGCTCAGCAGCCATGCGGACTGGATATCTCCGGACTGGACCGACTACAAAACCGGCGGACCCGGCGACTATACCGACAAGGTCGTCATGGTGGACACGGACCATCTGTCGCCCTGGTACGACCTGGCGCCCGAGGACCTGAGTGACATCAGGGAATGGGTATGGCGCACATTCACGCGCGGCCACCACACCCTGCTCATGGACCGCTACGGCAGCAGCGGATTCCCGTCCGACTACGACTCGATTCGCCTTGCGATGGGCAGGACCCGCCACTATGCCGGGCGGTTCACCGACCTGGCGGCCATGCAACCGAGCACAAACCTGTCCTCGAGCGCGTATTGCCTGGCCAACCCCGGCCAGGACTACCTGGTGTACAACTCGGGCTCCGCCTCTTTCACCATCGACCTCGAGGCCGGCACCTACGACGGCGAGTGGTACGACGTTGCGCATGACCAGGTGGTGACCAACCAGCTCTGCGCCGCGGCGGGCGGAACGCAGTCATTCTCCCCGCCGTTCTCCGGCCAAAAGGTCCTGTTTCTGCACCGTACCGGCTCTCACACACCCGCTGCGCCCACCGGGCTGTCTGCCACGGCCGACTCGACCACGGAAGTGACGCTGAATTGGCAGGACAACAGCGACAACGAAACCGACTTCAAGATTCGGCGCGGGATCGACGGGATCACCTTCGGTCACGAAATCGTGGTGGCCGCGAATCTCACCAGCTACACCGATGCGGGGCTCAGCCCCGGCACCACCTATTACTACAAGATCAAGGCGCGTGGTGCGGCCGGCGACTCGCCCTACTGCACGCCCGTCAGCGTCACCACGCGGGCCGGCGGCGCCAAGATCGAGCCGGGTGCGGTCTGGCGGTATCGCAAGGGCACGACTGAAGCGTCGAGACCGGCGGGGGCCTGGCGCGCGGTCGGGTTCGACGATTCCGGCTGGGCCGCCGGCCCTGCCCCGATCGGCTACGGCGCGCCCGACATCGGCACGACACTCGGCGACATGCGCAACACCTACTCCTGCGTCTTCCTGCGCGCGGCATTTGAGGTCGAGAACCCGGCGCTCGTCAACGCGATTCACCTGTGGGCCCGCCATGACGACGGGTTCGTCCTGTGGATCAACGGGGAAGAGGCGGCCCGGGTGAATGTCGGCGGACAGAAGGGCGATCCCATTGCCTACAACGCGTTTGCGGCGGCCAATCTGAACGGAACGTGGCGAGGCAGCTTCACCGGCAGCGGCATCCCCGGGCTGCGCGCGGGCTCGAACGTGGTGGCCGTTCAGGTGTTCAACAGGTCACTGGACAGCAGCGATCTTGCGTTCGACGCCGAATTGTCAATCGCCAATTGCCAATTGTCAATCGAGGTGGACGCCGATCGGGACGCCATGCCCGACGCGTGGGAGGACCTCCGTTTGGCGGGCTTGCCCGACCCGGCCGACAGGTCCCCCTCGGCCGACCCGGACGGCGACGGAACGTCGAACCTGGAGGAATTCATTGCGGGCACCGACCCCGTGGGCGGAAGCCAGTGGTTCGGTGTGAACGTGGCGCTTCTGAACGGAAAGATCATAGTCTCCGTGCCGACTGTCGAGGCTACGGGTAGCGGCTATGAAGGGTACAGCCGCCACTACGCGCTGGAGCAAGCGGATGCGGGAACCGGCGCGGCGTGGTCGGCTGTGCCCGGCTACGAGGACATCCTCGGAGCCGGCCAGCTCCTCCGCTACACCAACCAGAGCGGGACCGCCACGATCTACCGCGCGCGCGTGTGGCTGGAGTAGTGGATTGGCGATTGACGATTGACGATTGATTCCGTTGAAAAACCCCGGCGCGGACGGAGCCGCGCCCTCCAGTGCCTCATATCGTATGGTTCGGAGGGCCGGGTTCCACCCCGGCCGGGCCTTTGATGAAATTTTTCAACGGGACCGACGATTGAGGACCAAACCCGGCCGGCACACGGCCAGAGGCCGCCGCGACTCGCGAGACCCGCCTTCGCCTCGCCAAGCTCGTTCCTACGGCAGGCACGGCGCTCGCCCTCCAGAAGGGGCGCCGCCAGTACCTACTCCTCAACCGCTGCATGTGTCCGGCTGGAGGGCGAGCGTCCCGCGAGCCGCAGGCAACCGCATGTTCCGCGCAGGCGCGCTGCGCGTTTTCTTTCGTGTTCCGCGTGGCAGTCCAGGCCAATCCGTCAATAAGCCGTGGAAAGCGGGCAGGCAATAGCCTCTGTTGCATCAAAACGGGAGGGGTTCGAATGTCAGCAAGAAGGCCGATCCGGGCACTCGTCGCATGCGTCGCACTGAGCATACCGTTCTCGCTGTGCGCCGCCACCGTGGCCACACCCACATTCAGCAAGGGGCACGGGTTCTACAGCTCGGCGTTCAGCGTCGCCATTTCCACGGCTACCGCGGGCGCAACGATCCGCTATACGACCGACGGCAGCAAGCCGTCGGCGTCCGCGGGCGCCGTCTACAGCGGCGCGGTCAGCATCTCGACCACCACCCCGCTGCGCGCGATCGCGCTCAAGAGCGGCATGACCGCCTCCCGAATCTTCACGCAGACCTACATCTTCCTGGACAAGGTCATCCGTCAAACCAAACCGGCCGGTTACCCGACGGTCTGGGGCACCTATTCGGACGGGCTGACGGTGAAGGCGGACTACGACATGGACCCGACCATCGTCAATGACTCGAGGTACAGCGGCACGATCAAGAACGATCTGAAGACTATTCCCACCCTCTCGCTCGTGATCCCGAAGGCGGACCTGTTCGGCAGCAACTTTTACGGACACGGCGGCGGGAGCGGCAACGAGAACGGCGCCATGGAGCGCGGCGTATCGGTGGAACTGATCTATCCCGACGGCCGCACGGGTTTCCAGCTCGACTCGGGGCTCAAGGTGCACACGCACGTGAAGAACAAGCGCAGCCTGCGGCTCCTGTTCAAGACGACCTACGGCGGGCCGGCCAAGCTCGAGTTCCCGTTCTTCCAGACGGCGCCCTGCAACGCCGGCTCGGCCAAGACCTCGTTCGGGAAGATCTTCCTGCGCGGCGGCATCAACGACAGCTGGGTGACCGGCACCATCCTGCACGACTCCTGGGACTGCCCGGACGGCGACACGGCGCGCCTGGTCACCTACTCCAGGGACCAGTTCATGCGCGACAACCAGATCGCGATGACCGGCATGGGCGCACACGGCCTGTTTGTGCACCTCTACATCAACGGGCTGTACTGGGGCCTGTACAACGCCGTCGAGCGGCCCGACGCCCGTTACGCCGCCGACTATATGGGCGGCGGCAAAGGCGACTGGTGCGCCGTGCATCACTATGACGGCACCAAGTCCGGCGTCGTCAGCGGCAGCGCGAGCCGCTGGGATTACCTGCACAACACGCTGGTGCCCGGCGGGTTCACCTCCGCGGCGAACTACGACAAGCTGCAGCAGTATCTCGACGTCGAACGGTTCGCCGATTACATCATCCTCGCCTCGTTCGGGGGCACCGGCGACTGGCCGGGCGGCAACTGGTACGCCGTGAACCGGAACAGCCCGGCCGGGCCGGCGAAATACTTCGTTTGGGACGGCGAAGACAGCTTCGTGAAGTTCTTCCACAAGGGGACCACCAAACCCCGCGCCAACGACGGGCCATGGGTCAGCCCGTACCTGATCGACGGCAAGTCCAGAATCTCCAGGCTCTGGCTGGCCGTGGTGAAAAACGCCGATTTCAAGGCCCTGCTCGCCGACCGCATCTACACGCACTGCTACAACGGGGGCGCGTTGACGGAATCGAAGTTGATCGCGCGCTGGGACGCGATCAACAACCATATCGAACGCGCGATCGTGCCGGAAACCGCGCGCTGGGGCGATAACCATTTCGTTGCGCCGCGCCGTATGACGCTCGAGGACTGGAAATTCGGCAAGAACCTGATCCGCAACAACAAACTGCCGGGCACCGTGAACGAGTTCATCAGCGTGTTCCGCGGCAAGGGCTACTACCCCGCGTGCAACCCGCCGACGTTCCACTCGAGCGGCGGCACCGTGGCGGCCGGGTTCAAACTCACCGTCAGCCGGCCGGGCAGCGGCACGGTGTACTACCGCACCGACGGCGACGACCCGCGCGCGTCGGGCGGCGGCGTCCAGTCCGGCTCCTCCTCGGACACCGGTTCGCCATTCACGATCACGCTCAACACCACGTGCACCGTCAAGGCGAGGCTCAAGAACGGCTCGAGCTGGAGCGCTTTGGCCCGCGCCAGTTTCACGGTGACCGGCAGCACGCCGACCGCGCCGGCCGCGCCAAGCAGCCTGACGGCCTCGGCCCAATCGGCGACGAGCATCAAGCTGACCTGGCAGGACAACAGCTCCAACGAGACCGCGTTCAAGATCGAACGCAGCAGCACCGGCTCATCGGGCTGGGTGCAGATCGCGGGCACGGGGGGCAACCAGACCACTTACACCGATTCCGGGCTGGCGGCCGCGGCCACGTATTACTACCGGGTTCGCGCCGGCAACGCGGCCGGCGATTCCAGCTACTCCGGCATCGCCAGTGCAACCACGCCCGACGACATCCCGCCGCCCCCCACGGCGCCCAGCAGCCTGGCGGCCTCCGCGCTGTCCACGAGCAAGATCCAGCTCACGTGGACGGACAACAGCAGCAACGAGGACCAGTTCAAAGTGCGCTGGGGGACCAGTTCGACCAGTCAGGACAACGAGGTGTTCCTGGCCGCCAACACCATCACTTGGACGCACTCCGGGCTCGCAGCCGACACGACCTACTACTACAAGGTCCGCGCCCAGAATGCGGGCGGGGAATCCGCCTACACCGCGATCGTTAGCGCCAAGACGTCCGCCGATCTGCCCGCTGCGCCCGACGGCCTGATCGCCACCGCCGTCTCGGCGAGCCGCATCGATCTGAAGTGGACCGATACGAGCGACAACGAAACCGGCTTCAAGATCGACCGGCGCCAGAGCGGGACCGACGAGTGGATCCGCATCGCCTCACCCGCGGCGAACACGACCGCCTACAGCGATTCCGGATTGCCCGCCGACACGCACTTCTACTACCAGGTGAAGGCTTACAACGCCGCCGGCAATTCCCCTTACTCCAACATTGCCGACGCCACGACCGGCTCCGACCTGCCGGCCGCGCCGACAGGACTGGCCGCCGCGAGCCAGTCGAGCACCGAAATCCAACTGACCTGGCAGGACAACAGCGGCAACGAAGCCCAATTCAAGGTGCGCTGGGGCACGACCGCCGCCAGCCAGGAGAACGAGGTGTTCCTCGCCGCCAACACCACAAGCTGGGCACACTCGGGGCTCGCGGAGGGCACCACTTACTACTACAAGGTCCGTGCTCAGAACGCCGCGGGCGAGTCGGCCTACACCCCCGTCGTCAGCGCAACGACCGCCGTCGGCCTGCCCGCCGCGCCCGACGGCCTGATCGCCACCGCCGTCTCGGCGAGCCGCATCGATCTGAAGTGGACCGACGCCAGCGACAACGAAACCAGTTTCAAGATCGACCGGCGCCAGAGCGGGACCGCCGAGTGGATCCGCATCGCCTCGCCCGGGGCGAACGCGACCGCCTACAGCGATCCCGGATTGCCCGCCGACACGCACTTCTACTACCAGGTGAAGGCCTACAACGCCGCCGGCAATTCCCCCTACTCCAACATCGCCGATGCCACGACCGGCTCCGACGTGCCGGCCGCGCCGAGCGCATTGACCGCGACGGCCGTCTCGCCGACAGAAGTCGCGCTGAGCTGGCAGGACAACAGCGGCAACGAGACCGGGTTCAAGATCCGGCGCGGCACCGATCCCGCCGCCATGACCGACGAAATTGTGATCGCCGCCAATGCCACCGCCTATGCCGATTCCGGCCTGCCGGCCGGCACCACGTACTACTACAAGATCAAGGCGCAGGGCGCCGCGGGCGATTCGGCCTACACCACGCCCGTCGGGGTGACGACGCCCGCCGAGCCCGGCGGCGTTCCCAAGGGCGCCGTCTGGTCGTACCGCAAGGGCACGACGGAAGCGTCCAGGCCGGCGGGCGCTTGGCGACAGGCCGATTTCGACGACTCCGGCTGGCCCGCCGGCCCGGCGCCGCTCGGCTATGGCGAACCGGACATCGCCACACCGCTGGCCGACATGCAGAACAGCTACTCCTGCGTGTTCCTGCGTACGGGCTTTGAGGTCGACAACCCCGCATCGGTCAGCGCGCTCGAGCTGTGGGCGCGCCACGACGACGGGTTCGTCCTGTGGATCAACGGCGAAGAGGTGGCCCGCGTAAATGCCGGCGGGGTTCCCGGCGAATCCGTTCCGCACGACGCGCTTGCCGTCGCGAACCTTAACGGAACGTGGACCGCCAGGCTTGTCGGCGGCAGTATCCCTGCGCTGCGCGCGGGCGCGAACGTGGCCTGTGTGCAGGTGTTGAATCAGGCGCTCGGCAGCAGCGACCTGCTCTTCGATATGGAGCTGGCCGTGGTCCGCAGTCAGTTGCCCGTTGATGAGGATGCGGACCAGGATGCGTTGCCGGATGCGTGGGAGGACGAGCGCTTGGCCGGCCTGTCCGATCCGGCCGACAGGTCCGGCTCCGCCGACCCGGACGGGGACGGCCTGTCGAACCTGGACGAGTACATCGCGGGCACAGATCCCATGGCGACGCCCGCCGAAGCCCCGCCGGGCGAAGGCGGGCTCGCGGTTGATGTGGCGTTGCAGGGCGGCCGCGCGGTTGTCTCGTTCCCCACTATCGTCGCGGCGGGGGCCGGATACGAGGGCCTGACCCGATGCTATGCCCTGGAGGAGCAGGACGGACCCGGCACCGGCGCCTGGGCGCCCGTACCCGGCTACGCGCACATCCCGGCCACCGGCACCGACATCACCTATACGCCCACGGGCACCGACGGGGCGCCGCAGCTCTACCGGGTCCGCGTTTGGCTGGAGTAGACGGCCCGACCTCGGTGCCCAGAGCCTGTCCCTGACCGTCGTGACTGAAGCGGGGTGCCTGTCCCTCGGGTTGGCAAGCGGTGTGCCTGTCCCTCCAGTCTGCAATTCACGAATCGCCCTTGAAAGTCGACGGTCGACCGTATACTATAAAACAGGCCTGTCGGGGACAGCCGGCGCCTGACCGGGGCGGGTTGCACGAGTCCGGCATACCATAATCAGACAACGGAGGAGACGGCGTCTTGAAGACCACAACACGGCTCTACCAGCCCATCGACATATCGGTGCAAGCCAAGAGTGACTGCACGAACCCGTTCTTTGCGAACATCACGGGCATCTTCGAGGGGCCAAACGGTGAGCGACTTGCCATTCCGGGTTTCTACAACGGCGGCTCGACCTGGTGCGTGCGGTTTGCGCCGACGGCCGAGGGTTCATGGACTTACCGCCTGCTCTCGCCGAATCTGTCAATTGCGGAGCCGGCGGGCCAACTTGAAGCCGTGGCGAACGCGGCCCCCGGCAACCACGGCGGGGTGGCGATCGACCCGGACCATCCGCACCATTTTCGGCACGCGGACGGCACGCCCCACTTCATGATGGCCTATGAAGCCGATTGGCTCTGGGCCCTCGGGCTCGCCGATCCCGACGGGCACAAGACGCGCGAATTCGTCGATCAGCTCGCGGAGTATCGGTTCACCAACGTGATCGTGAACATCTACGCGCACGACACGAGGTGGTGTGAAGGCAAGACCTCGGAGCACGACTACGGGCCCCCGCCGCAGTACGCCTGGGACGGCACAAACGAACAGCCTGACCACAGCCGCCTGAATCTCGCGTTCTTCGCCAACTACGACCGCATGATGGATCTTCTTCTGGAACGCGGGATCGTCGCTCACATTCTCCTGAAGGTCTACAACAAGATGGTGAACTGGCCCCAGATCTACTCACCGGAGGATGAGCTGTACTTCCGCTATGTCACGGCCCGCTATCAGGCCTATCCGAACGTGATCTGGGATTTCTCGAAGGAATCGTTCAACGAACCCGACAAAGCGTACATCGCCAGCCGGCTGAGTTTGATCCGGGCGCACGACGCGTATCGGCATCTGCTCACGATCCACGACGACCCCGTTTTCTCGGCTCATCCGGTCTACGGGCGCATGCTGGATTTCTTCACGGCGCAGCAGCACGTCGACTTTTATCGCGCGGCCCTTCTCGAGCGCGCGCAGCATCGGCGCCCGTATTTCAACTCGGAGTTCGGCTACGAGTGGGGCCCGGGCGGGGAACAGGACCTCACGTATCGCATCGGACAGAGCCCGGAGGAACTCCTGCATCGTGCCTACGAAGTGGTGATGGCGGGCGGCTATCCCGCCTATTACTACACCTACACCGCCTGGGACGTGATCGACTACGGCCGCATTCCACCTGGATATGCCTACTTCCGGATCCTTCACGACTTCTTCAGCTCAATCGACTGGCGCGTGCTGGAGCCGAGCCCGGACGTGTCCCGGCGCGATGCGCGCTGCCTCGCGGATCGGGGCCGGCAATACGTTCTGTACTGGCGGGAGAAGCCCTGGGCCTGCCACCTGGTCCTGCCGCCGGGTATTTATGACGTGACGTGGCTCAACACGCACACCGGCGAGAAGCTGAGCGAACACCTGCCCGGCTCGGCGAACATCAAGGTCCTCCCCGGCCGCCTGCAGTTCAAGAACGTGTTTGGCGAGACGCCGACTCTCTTGCATCTGCAACGCCGGGCGTGATCTCAGAAAGGCATTGACACGCCCTCCGCCCCAGGCTATTGCATACGGGCGACCGTCGACAATTTGCCAGGAGACAGCCTGTGAGCGATTCCGAGAAAGTTTTCAAGCCCGTCGAGCAGACGACACTGGCCGACATCGTGGCGAACAATCTGCGCAAGGCGATCGTCACCGGCCAGCTCAAGCCGGGCCAGCAGTTGGTGGAAGCGAATCTGGCGAACCAGATGAAAGTCAGCCGCAGCCCCATCCGCGAAGCCCTGCATCGGCTCGAGCGCGAAGGGCTCATTGTGAGCGAGCCGAAGCTGGGCAGCTATGTCTGGAAGCCGGAGGAGCGGGACGTCGACGAGATCATCAGCCTGCGGATCATTCTCGAGTCGCTGGCGGCGGAGAAGACGATCCGGATTCTGACCGAAGCGGACTTCGCGCAGCTGGAGCAGTTCGTGAAGAATCAGCAAGCGGCGGTTCAGAAGCGCGAGCATCTCGCCCTGATTGAGAACGACCGCCGGTTCCACGAGTATCTGTGCCGCAAGGCGGACAACGAGCGGCTGCTCGACTGGTGGCTGCAGATCATGGCGCAGTGGGAGGTGCTGACGCACCGGCGTCTGCTGAACAGCCCGGTGAGCGTGACTGAAACGGTTCTGGCCGATCATGCCGAGATCCTGGCTGCGCTGCGGCGGAAGGATCTCAAGACCCTGCTGAAGCTGCACCACGACATCAACGAGCGCGTGGCCCGCGAGATCAAGGCGGCGTTGGCCTGAGGCGTGGTCCGTTTCGCGCCCTTTCTGCCCGCGAAAAGTCGCGAAAAATTCGCGAAATGTCAAACATCCGCCCATGGCGCGCAGAGCGTCGTGACGTGACCATGCAGCAACTTTGAACCTGGAAGGAGCAGTCGAATTGCCTATCCGGGGAGATTAAGGCGAAAGATTAGGGCAAAAGATTAAGGAAAGAGCGATCCCAGCCCTAATCTTTCACCTTAATCTTTCGCCCTAATCTGCACCCAATGGGTGCGATCAGAATGCCGGCGGAGAATGCTCGCAAGTGGCTGGTGTTCAGCGCTT
>JAFGHX010000220.1 GCA_016929905.1 Kiritimatiellia bacterium | reverse complement strand
TGAACACGTTGTAGGCGTCCGTGCCGCTCGCGGCGTTGGCGCCCTGGTCCGTGTACGGGCCGCCACCGCCCGTGCCGACCGTCAGGGTTACCGGCGTGTTGGCGCCCGTCGCGTTGTCCACAAGCCGTCCCGCTTGCCCCCGCGTGTAGGTCGTGATCCGGTTCGCCAACTGCCCGCTCGCCCACGCGAGGTCGTTGTACGCCGTGAATCGGCAGCCCGGTGGCGGCGCGCCGTTCGGCGTCGTGGCGCTGGCGACTGTGCCGCTGGGCGATTCGCCCCCTGCGTTGTACGCCAGGACGGTGTAGTAGTACTTGGTACCGGCCAGGACGCTCGTGTCGCTCCAACCGGCGGCGTTGGCCGCCGTCTCGAGCACGGGGGCCCACGACAGGGTCCCGCTCTGCCGGCGGTCGATCCGGAACCCGGACTCGTTGCTGCTGCGGTCCGTCCAGGCAAGATCGACGCGGTACGGAGAGATGGCCGCGGCCGTCAGGTCGGCGGGAGCCGCCGGCGCAACGGGAAACCCGGCCGAGCAGCCGCACCGCAGGCTCTTGATGTCTTGGTGCGGACTCTGGATGCCGGCGCGACTGGCGATATCCCTGGCCGCCTGTGGCCAGTTGTTCGACGAACTCGACATGAAGGTGGTGTCGGATACGACGGCCACCGTTTCCGGGCGCAGGATCTGCGTGGTTGTCGTGCTGTAATTGTGGTGTATGTCGACGCGCTTCCGGGTATTGACGAACAACCAGCGGCACCCGATCGCGGAGCACACGTTGCTGCAGGCCGTGATGTTCTCGCTGCCATTGTCGGTATAGATGGCCCCGGCATTGAAGAGGGTCGGCATGTCGTCAAACCAGTTGTTGTCGATCGTGGAGCCCGGCATGTTGCCCAGCGTATAGATGCAGCCGCCGTCGCACATCCTCCTCATGATGTGGTGGACGTGGTTGGCCGTGATATGATTGCCCTGCATGTAGCTGGCACGGCCCCAGCCCCAGCCCAGACTCATGCCGGAATAGGGGAGCCAGGCGACTTCGTTGTGCGCAATCACGGTGTCGGCCACATAGAGGGCTATGATGCCGACGCCGCCATGGTACTCGACGCAGGAATCGTGCACGTAACAGTTCGTGACGCGGTTGCCGATATCCCGGGCGCGCGTGTCGCTGCGTGTGGGGTCGGTCACGTCCCCGAGCATGAGGCCGTTGCCCGATATGTCGGTGAAGACGCAGGCGTCGACCACGCAGTTCCGGCTGCCGGCGTACAGCCGCAGGCCGACCCCGCCAAGATGCGCGAACACGCAACGCTCAACGCGCACCTCATGCGCCGTCTTGAAAGCCACGCCCGCCGCAGGAAACGCGTCGGTCGGATAGCAGGCGTTCGCCTGATGTTCGGTGAACCCGTCGTTGCCGCTCGGCTTGAGCCAAGTGCTGTGCGCGAACGTGATGCCTTTGAACTGGAGGTTGCGTACCGGCGAGCCCAGGATCCCCGTGCCGGAAACCAACGACTCGAGGACCGGAGCGACAGCCACGGCCGTCGCCATGTCTTGCCCGGACCGCGGGATGTAGTACAGGACGCCCTGTGAACGGTTCAGATAGAACTCGCCGGGCCGGTCGAGCAGTTCGTACGCGTTCTCGATGTCGGTTGGCACACTCACGCGCAGCACGTGATTCGTGTTCCCGTTGATGGTGGTCCAGGCGGGCTGCTTCATGGTAATCACCGTGCCGTTGATGCCGGCCACGCCTATCCTGTGCTCCACCCACAGTCCGTTGTGCTGGTCGTAGGTGGCCGTGCCGCCCTGGTTGCCGTTGAACACGAATTCCACGTCCGTGATGTTGCCCCAGCTCTGCATGGACGTATCCGCCGTCGTGAACCCCGTAGCCGTCTTCACCGCCCCCGGCAGGGCGCTGGTGTTGCCGGTACCCTTGCGCGCACGCACCGCGCGCACGCAGTTCACGAAAAGCTGTCGGGTTTCCAGGCCCGGCGCGGCGGCTTTCCAGATGTTCTTCCCCGCATCGTGCAGGGCCCAACCGCTGATCCGGCGACCGCCGCTGATCACGGGGGCTTCGCCCGGATACGCCTCGTAGATGATGTTGTGGCCGTTCCGGCCCGAACAGCTTGGGTCGAACGTCAGGGGCGACGCCAGCACGTACCAGCCCCCGCGCAAATAGACATGGATGTCGGAGGTCATGCCCGCGCTGACCGTCTTCACGACGTCGCGCGCCTTCTGGATCGTCCGGAACGGCGCCGCGAACGTGCCCGGGTTGCCGTCCGAGCCCGTGGGGGAAACATAGTAGTCCGCCGCGAAAGCAGACGACAGACCCGGAAACCATAGGGACAGCACGGCCGGCCATACACACCACCTGGATGCTCTGAAGACACGACGAGACATGCGCTTCTCCTTCCGTCTTCTTGGGGCCTTGAGTTAATGCGGTTTCGGCCTGCTCCACCCTTGAAGCTTGCCTGCCCCGCTGTATCTGTATGTCCGGATCAGCCCCAATCTTACGGCTCGGGTCGCCTTTCGCAGGGAAACACCATGCCCGATATGCTGAAATCTCTCGAGAAATTCCGACGGAATTTCCAGATTCTTTCCTTGCCATGAGGCTATCTTGTCTTGTATCCTTCCTTTTCGGGAGGAAACATTGTGCTCGATGTGCTGAAATCCCTGATCGTCGACTTTCATGCGGCGGGCATCCCAAAGGGGGTCATCCGCCGCGATTTGGCTGTCCCGCTCGACGTCCCGAAGGTTATCTCGATCATTGGTCCCCGCCGTGCCGGAAAGACCTGGTTTCTGTATTCTCTGATCGATCGCCTGCAGCAGAAGGTCGGCATCCGCAATATCGTGTATATCAACTTCGAGGATGAACGACTTCGGCTCGATGCCTCCGCTCTCGGCCTGATCGTCGACGCCTATCAACAGACCTATCCGGACAACCGTTTGGACCAGGTCCACTTCTTCTTTGACGAAATTCAGGAAGTGCCCGGCTGGGAGAAATTCGTGCGCCGCCTGGTGGATACCGTGTCTTCACACGTGTTCCTCTCCGGATCCTCGGCTAAACTTCTCGGCCGGGAGATCGCCACGTCCTTACGGGGACGCACGCTGGCCTACACGCTGTTTCCTCTCTCGTTTCGCGAGTGCCTGCGATTCTTCGGCGAGGAAGATTCCAATCCCTTGAACACAGGGGACCGCAACAGGATCGTCGCGCGATTCGACCGGTTTCTGTTGGCGGGAGGCTATCCTGAGGTCATGGGCTTCGACGAGGCGACTCGCGTCAAGACGCTGCAGTCCTACTTCGAGATCATGCTTTACAGGGACGTGGTCGAACGGTTCGACGTGAAAAGGCCTCACTTAGTCAAGGATTTCGCGCGGCGGCTGCTGTCCCAAAACGCGCAGGTGTTTTCGGTGCACAAGTACTATCGCGAGCTCCGGTCGCGGAACGTGCGTGTGACCAAGGATACCCTGTATGCGTTTGTGGAGCACTTTGTCGATGCCTGCTTTGCCGTGGAGGTCGGCAAGTGCGACGCGTCCGAAGCCAAACGGGCACAGGCATTGAAGAAGTACTACGTCAACGATACGGGCCTGCTGACCGCCTGCGCCTTCCTGCCGGCCGACAGAGTCGGTCTGCTTCTGGAATCGTTCGTACTCTTGGAGCTTCGCAAGCGCGATGCGAGGGCGGGCTATTTCGCGGGCACAAACGAATGCGACTTCGTCTTGATGGACAAGGGGACTGTTTCAAAGGCGATCCAGGTATGCCATGAGCTGACCGACGAAAACCGGCGCCGCGAACTGGGCGGCGTGACGTCCGCCATGACTCGATTCGGGCTGAAGCGCGGACTTATCCTCACCCGAAGACAGGAAGAGAATATCCGAACGGAAGCCGGTGAAGTGTCCGTCCTGCCGGCTTGGAAATGGGCCTTCAAGAAAGGTGCTGAGCGGATTGAGGATTGAAGATCGAGAATCGAGGACCGCGAAGCGGGGAGGAACAGGGAGCAGCGGTCAGAGGGAGCAGGGGCCATTCATCTTGGGGCGAAGGGGTCTCTAATCTTGATTGCGCTGAAGAACCCGACGCGGACGGAGCCCGCCTTCGCTGAGAAGCTACGGCGAGGCAGGCCGCACCCTCCAAGAAACCAACATGTTGCGTGTTGATCGAATCGCGCACTCCAAGGGGCTGTCCCTGTCTCCCACTCTGAATACGCCACATAAAGGTCTTTTCACGGCGCGATGGTCCAAGGCACAGGGGTCAGGTCTTTAATCTTTTAATCAAGGCCGCTTTGACCCGTTCCGCCCGGCGTTGGAAGAAGGCACAGGGGTCATGGAAGAAGGCACAGGGGTCAGGTCTTTAATATTTTAATCAAGGCCGCTTTGACCCGTTCCGCCCGGCGTTGGAAGCGTCGGGTCGAACGCAGGGTCTGGCGTACGCGTTTGAGCGCCAGGCTCACGGCCGCCGGCTTGACCCCGAAATGTTCCCCGATCACGCGCAGCGGCGCGCCCGCCAGCTCTCGACACACGTACATCGTCAGGTCCCGCCCGCCCCGCGTGTCGCGGGCCCTCTGCCGCAGCGCCTCCGCGTCAAGCCCCAGATGCGCGGCCGCCGCCGCGGCGACCGTCGGCACGCTTGGCCGTTGACGCCACGCGTCGTGCGCAAGGATCTCGCTGCTGATCTCCTTGTCTCTGAAGAGCAGGCCTTCGATCATCTCCCCGAATTCTTCGCCGCCGAGATACGACTGGCGCTTGAGTTCTTTGAGCGGGTTGCCTCCCTCCTTTTCCAGCCAGCCGCGAATGTACTCACGGTAGGCCTTTCGCCCCGCGCGCGCGGTCCGCACCCCCAGCTCGCCCCAGACCACATCGCAATGGATCGGCGGTATCCGCTTCCTGCGCAGCGCGCGGGTGTAATCCCAGTAGCTGCTCCAGGCATAATCGGCCAGCGCCTCCGCTCGCTCCGCCACCGGCCTGGCCTTCATGCTCTTGATCCTCGCCGGGTTCAGGTGCACATAGGCGCTGACGGACAGAAGATAGCCTTCTTCCTCCATCACGATCGCCCTGTAGCGACCCTGCAGAAGGTGGCCGGCCCGATTGTGGCGCAGGTTGTACCAGGTGCAATAGGCGCCGTTCACATCGTGCACAAAGCAGCTGAGGTTGGCGTGGGCCGTGCGGGCGACCAGATGCCAATGGTTTTGCATCAGCACATACGCGTACAGCGTCACCTCGTAGTATTCCAGCTTCTCGCTCAGCACGTCCAGGAAATGCCAGCGGTCGCGCTCGTCGGAGAAAATCCTGCCCCGCTCGTTGCCGCGAGAGGTGATGTGGTACAACGCACCCGGATATTCGATTCGCAGAGGCCTGGCCATACGGGCAGACTACCCGCGTCGCGGCGGCTTGGCAAGCGAAATTAAAAGATTAAAGACCTGACCCCTTCGCCCATGACCCCTTCGCCCAAAATTAAAAGATTAAAGACCTGACCCCTTCGCCCATGACCCCTTCGCCCATGACCCCTTCGCCCATGACCCCTTCGCCCACCTGATTCACAGCGGAACCGAAGAGATGTTTGCGCCGTGCCGCGGACAGAGAGGCGATCGCGGCTTGGCGCCTCGTCCCCGCCGGCACGGTGTGCCGGCGGGGGAAGCGGCGGGACGCCGCTTCTACCATGAGGCGGCCAGGCCGCAGCCAAAGGCCGCGGCAGGACGAGCCCCTACAGGTCGTAGGCGTGCCGGACGTGATCGCGGTGTGCCGCCACGGCTTCGCGCGGATACTTCTTCTTCAGCGATTCCACCCACTGCCCGCGGCCGGTAGCCGCGAGCCGCTCGAGATACTGGGGCAGCCAGCCGCGCGTGTCCTGCGGGCCGCCTTCGTGCAGTGTGATCCAGAGCGGGTCCCGGCCGTGGGGCGAGGTGCGCATCATCTGGGTATGCCACTCGTCCAGCCGGACCATGGCGCGGCCGACCACCTCGGGCCGTGCGGTTGCCAGATCGTGCTGCTCGTGCGGGTCGTCGCGCACGTTGAACAGCATGATCTCGGGCAGGCATTGGTAGCAGTCGTGGTACATGCGGATGCAGAGCCAGTCGTCGAACCGCACGGAGCGCGAACAACTGCCCGCGCCCGCCTCGATCACCAGATAGTCGCGCCCGCACTCGGTGCCCGCGCGCAGCGCGTCGGCAAAACTCCGGCCGTGCCAGACGCCCGGCACCTGCCCGCCGGCCAGTTCGATGACCGTTGCCGACCAGTCGAAATGATAGTGCAGCGCCCCGTCCACACGGCCCGCCTGCGGATCGGTGATGCCCGGCCAGCGTATGACGAGCGGGACCCGCGAGCAGATCTGGTCGGCGATCCGGTGCCCGGCATAGATGTTCAGTTCGCCCAGGCACTCGCCGTGGTCCGCGGACACGATGACCGCGGTCTCGTCCAGGACGCCTTCCGCGTCGAGCGCGTCCAGGATCCGGCCGATGTACGTGTCCACGTACCGGACACTCGTGTCATAGCCGTCGAACATGCGCCGCACGTCGGCCATGGAGGCGGCCTGCGCCGGCAACTGGTCGTAGGCCGGGAACTTGATGTGGAAATCGAACATGTCCTGCGCCGATTGGATGCCGGGCAACTGCCAGTGCGCGCGCCGGATCTCCTCGCTGTACCAGGCGGGGATCGGGTCCCTTTCGAACGGGCGGCCGAACTCGGCCGGCACGCGATAGGGCCAGTGCACGTCCCAGAAGTTCACGTGCAGGAACCAGTTGTCGGTCCGCGCGTTGCGCCGGATCCAGTCGGTGGCGGTTTCCGCCACTTCGTCGGCCCGCTCCACGCTCTTCTTGTCGATGCTGTACACTTCCGAGAACCCGCCGAGCCAGGTGAAGATGCTGTGCCGCTCGGCAAAGGAACTCACGGTCACCGTCCGCAGCCCCGCGCGGCGCAGGCAGGCCATCCAGTTCGTGCTGCCGTAGGTGGACCGGAACCCGCGCGCCGGCCCCTCGAGAAAATGGTCCGCCGTCGTGCCCAGGTGGTCGGTCACCCCCGTGTGAATGCCGAAACGCCCGGCCCACAGCGCCGTACGCGACGGAAGGCACAACACGTTCGCGGAGTGGTTGTTGTCCATCCGCACGCCCTGCGCCGCGAGCCGGTCGATGTTCGGGGTCGTGTCGCGGTGATAGCCGTAGCAGCCGAGATGATCGGCGCGCAAAGAATCGATGTCCAGGTACAGAATCCGCATCGGTATGCCTCCCTTGCCGCGCAATGTCTATCCGAAGCAGGCTAGCCTGATCTATTCATCAAAATCTACTGCGAGCGCGGATATGACGGCATCTAAAGGGTTCCGCGGCGGCGGCCGACCTCAGCGTGTCTCGACACGCCCTCGCCCGCCCGCCGCCG
>JAFGHX010000219.1 GCA_016929905.1 Kiritimatiellia bacterium | reverse complement strand
GTGCCCCACCGGATCTTGAACTGCGTCTCGTTCGAGCTGTTGTCGCTCCAGCTCACGCGGATCTGGCTGGTCGACAGCGCCGCGGCCGCCAGCTCGCTCGGGGCCGCGGGCAACGTGTCCTCGGTCGTCGCGCCGGCCACGTTCGAGTAGCCGGAGTCGCCCGCCGCGTTGTACGCTTTCACCTGGTAGTAGAACTCCGTCGCGGCCGGCAGCCCGCTGTCCGTGTAGGTCGTCGTGTTCGCGCCGGGCGTCGCCACGCGCACCCAGTCCGAGGCGCCGCTCTGGCGGCGGTCGATCTTGAAGCCGGTCTCGTTCCCGCTGTTGTCCGTCCACCCGATCCGGATCTGAGTGGCCGACAGCGCGGCGGCCGTCAGGCTGCCCGGCGCGGCGGGCACGCTCGAACCGGTCACCGTGAACGTCGCGCCGGCCAGCGCGCTCCAGGTGGCGCCGTTCTTGACGCGCGCCTTGACCGTCGTGGTGGCGGTCAACGTCACGACGGCCGAGGCGGCGCCGGTCGAGGAGCCGGCCAGAATGCCGCCGCCGGAGACGCGCGGATCGTCGCCGTCGGTGCGGTAGTAGATCGTGCCGCTGCCGTTGTTGCGGTTGATGGTCAGCTTGTACCCGGAGGCCACCGTACCGCCGTGTTGGCTGAACGTGGGCGGGTTCAGGCTGGGGTAATACCCGCTGGCGCGCAGCGCCGAGACGAACCGGCCGACATTGCCGGTCATCTGATTGCGCACCCAGTCGCAACCGGGCCGCCAGTGGTCGTTGCGCGTGAAGACCGTCGCGCCCCGCCCCTGATCCTTCAGAAAATCGCCCCACCGCGCGGATTCGCAGGCCATGGCGGGGTCCAGGTAGTTGCGGAAGGCATCCCACCGCGCCTTGGCGCGCGTCTCGGTCAGCGCGCCGCCGTTGAAGCAGTGTTTGTAGACGCGGTCGGCGAAGAGCGCGCGGAAATCGCTGTTGTCGTCCAGGGCGCGCCACAGCTTGCACATCGGGCTGTTCCGGTCCGAGGTGCGCCCGCCCGTGCCCAGGAACGTGGGGTTCACCCAGGCGCCGCAATTCTCGACACCGTGCGCGTCGTCCCACGATACGTCCTGGTCCCAGTTCATGTACTGCAAGCCGCCGGCCGGGTTGTTCCGCACAACGGCGTAGAAGTTGTTAGCGCCCCAGTCGCCCGTCCCGGCGTACCACCCCGTCATCACGTAGTCGCAGAACCGTTCGACGTCCACGTACTGCTTCACGGTGTTGTACGTGGAGGCATTCGCGAACCCGCCGGACGGCACCAGCGTGTTGTGCAGGTAGTTGTACCGCGAGGCGTTGCCGCTGACGGAACCGCCGTGATTGTGGGCATACCAGTCGCTCTTGGAACCGCCCTTGTAGATCGTCGCGTGCCGCGCGTCCGGCCGCTCGATGACGTTGTAGACTCCCCAGTACAGCCCGTTCAGGTACACGTGCACGAACGTGCCGTGGCTGCCGAACCCGGTCATCTCAATCATGGACTGCCGAACCCATTCGTCGCGCAGATAGGTGCGCTGTCGCTGTTTCGCATCGCTGACCCAGAACGCGAACCACGAGTCGTTGTTGCCGGAACGCAGGAAGAGCTTGCCAAAGGTGGCGGCGGCGGACGAGGCGTTCAGCGGCGCATCCTCGAAGACCGGATAGTCCAGCGTCTGCGGCCCGCCGTAGTTGCTCTTGAAGAGGAACCGGCAGCAGCTCTTGGCCCCTGGACCCGCGTGGTTCTTCAACCCACAATCGATCTGGAACCCGGCGCGGCCGGGATAGATCCACTCCGCCGAGGTCTCCACTTCCAGTGTGTTCTGGCCGCCATGGTACCCGCCCTGGTTCCAGACGCCGTCCGGCGTTCCATTGGTGCCGAAGAGCTTCTCGCGGGGCAACACGAGCGAAATCGATGGGATGGCCTTCAGGTCGTTCACCAGCTCGCCACTGTAGCTCGCGTGGTTGACGATGTCCGGATCCATCTCGTAGTCGGCCGTGTAGGCGGTGCCGTTCTCAGGATAACAGGTGACCGGGTAGCCGGCCGGCCGCGTCTGGCTGCGCACCTGGCTCGGAAAGATGTACGTCTGGGTGAACGGCGCCGACGTGGTCATGCCGCCCTTGCAGGCGACCGCGCGCAGCGGGGTCGTCCTGCCGATCGAGACCGAGCCGCCGTTGGCAAGCGCCGTGCCGTACGAACCGGTCGGCTTGCTGCCGTCGGTCGTGTAGCGGATCGTCGCGCCCGCGGTGGCGCTCGAGATCCGCACGCTGAACGACGAGCTGTAGAAACCGTGCGGCTGGCTGAAGGTCGGCTTCACCACCGTCGCGGCATGCGACAACACCGCCCACCCCAGCACGCACAGCACCGCCAGACTGGTCGTCGTCTTTCGATTTCGCATCTCGCATTCCCCCTTTTGAACTAACAGTACGCCACGGCACACACTAGCCCATATGTATCATTGAGGCCGTTCCACGAACCCCGGCTCGGCACAGCCTCGTCCTCCAAAAGGACAACACGCGTCATGAATGAAGGGCGAGGCTGTGCCGAGCCGCTCTTCTTTCGGTACACTCATCGTGCATGGACCATTCTTCACTCGAGCCAGACCTTCGCCCGATAGCAAGTCGAGCCGGCCGGAGCCGGGTTCGTGTGCACCACGGTCTGCCCCTGACCGAGGACGTCCGCATAGCCGGTAACGGCCTGCCACTCGGTCGGCGCCGAGAGCCCGCTACAGGCCTCCAGCGCATAGTGGCGGGCCAATCCCTCATAGTCGCTGCCCGCCGCCTCGAGCGTCGGGAACGAGACGAGCACCGTGCCGCTGTTCAAACCGAGATTCACCGCAAAATAAGCCGCCTCGTTCGTCGGGTCGGTGCCGCAGACATACTCGGCCCAATTCGGCATGCCGTCTGCATCCGGGTCGTCCTCGGGACCCGCCCCCGGCGCGTTCGTGTCGCCGAAATAGCCGATCACCCATGCAGGCGCCGGTTCCGTCACGCCGGGCGCAGCCGCCCTCAGCATCAGCGCGTTGGCATAAGAGTAATAGCCCAGGCCCGCATCGCGTTTGAGCCTGAGCACCACCTCCCCGTCCGCGCCCGGGTCAATGCGGCGGAACCGCGTCGCGTATCCCGCCGTGGCGGGATTGTTGTACCCGGCGTTGTAGAAGGTCGTGTCGTTCGGGACGGCGTAGGTCAGAACCGTCGCGCCGGCCGTGCTGGCGTTCTCGAAGCTCGCCGCGCCCAGAAGCGTGCCGTAATGGTACCGGGACGAACCGCCCACATAACGGCTCTCGTTGCGGTCGCAATACACCACCACTTCATACCGCAGCGCGGGATCCAGGCCCGTGAACGTCAGTGTCAGGTCGTCGGTCCCGTAGGAAATCGTGCCGGTCGCATCCACCTTGCCGGCGAACACGCCGTACGCGTCGGTCCCCGCGGCGGGGGGCAACCCCTGCGACTCCATGACGCCGCTTCCGCCCGCTACCCGCAGTCTCACCGGCAGGGGCTGCCCCGTTGCGTGGTCGATCAGCAAGCCGCTGTCGACCCCGGCCGAAAATCCATTCGTCGTTGTGTAGGTTGTGATATTCCCGCTCGTCTGGCCCGAGAACCAGGCCAGATCGTTGTACGCGGTGAAAGTCTCCAGATCCGCCAACGTGGTCGCGTTGACCGGCGTGGTATAGGCCGACACGCCAGCCGCATTCTCCGACCGGATCTTGTAGTAGTACGTGGTGCTCGCACTCAACCCGCTGTGCGTCCAGCTTGTCGTGTTCGCCGCGGGAAACACCTGGTTGTCCATCGCCGTCGCGCTGGTTCCCCACCGGATCTTGAACTGGGTCTCGTTCTGGCTGTTGTCCGTCCACGTCACCTGAATCCGGCTGGTCGACTGCGCCGCGGCGGCCAGGTTGCTCGGCTGCGCCGGCGGATCCAGCGGCTCGTGCGCCTGGTGCGCCAACTCCAAGTCCATGAAGATATCGCTGCTGCCTGAATCGACTTGGTGAATCTCGACCGCCAGCGTGTTCACGCCCTGAACCAGTTTGCTCGTGTGGGCTGTCAGGTCTCTCTGTTCGTACAGGCCCTGCGACCCGTTTGCCGTCGTGGCCAACGTGCCGTAGCTCACCGCGCCGGCGGGCATGCCGCCCCGGGCGACTTCCTGCCCGTTGAGGTACGCCACATAGCCGTCGTCGTATCGGATGCGTAGGGTGAGGGCGCTCACATCGCCGGGGCTGCAGCCGAGCGCGAACCGGGTGCGGAAGCAGGTGGTCACGTGTTTGTTGGCCGGGTCGTCCCCGTAGGAGACCAGCGTGTCGAGGGCCGGGCTGGTCTCCGGATAGCCGAGCGGCGCATTGCCGTCCGCCCAGCTCCGGTCGTCGAATGCGGGCTGGTTCCAGGCGGAATCGATCCCGGCGCCCCGGTCCCAGAACGTCCAGCCGCCGCGTGTGGAGACGAGCACGCCGGAATTGGGCAGCCCGGGCGTGCCGCCCGCTTCGGCGGAGGCCGCCCAGTTGGCCGTGTCGTTGCCGTAGAGGGCCGCTGCGATGCGTTCGAGCGACGGGCCGTCGCCGTCCGCGCCCTCGGGCCACGGGCTGTTGTCGTTGTACTGCACGCGGTCGACGAGGAGCCAGG
>JAFGHX010000218.1 GCA_016929905.1 Kiritimatiellia bacterium | reverse complement strand
CGATCGGCCCCTGGCTGAAAGCCCGTTCAGCCAAAGGCTGATCGGCCTCAGGCCGAAAGGGCTGTTCCCCGGTTTTGAGACAGCCTCGGGACGCTCGCCCTCCATTCCGGGTCGTCCTGATGTACACAGTATGCTCATGTCCGTCATTTCGTCCGCGACTGCGCCGGTCCTTCGACGTCGTAGATGATCCCGAAATCCGGGCGCAGGATTCGGGCCCCATCCGGTGCGCCGCAGGCATACGTGTCGGTGCCGGCGATGTCCAGCAGCATGGCGAGCCCCCCGTATTCCCGGTAGGGGCTCTCCCGGCCGATCCCCTGGCAACTCGTGGTCTGCCGCGAGAGGTAGGCGTCGTTCCCGGCCGAATCGAGCAGGAGTGCGAACGCGTTGTTCAGCGCGCAGCCCGCCGCCGCCTCGTGCGCGGCATAGGTGTCGTTCCCGGCATGGTCGAACAGCATGCCGACCGCGTAGTCGTGCGCGTCGCCCTGCAGAAGCGCGAATCCGGAGTAGACGTCGTCGCCGTCGCCGTCGGCCAGCAAGCCGGCGCTCAAATGGATACCCGACCCCTGCCCGTACTGGAACATATGGTAGGTGTCGTTCCCGGCTGCGTCGAGCAGCAGGCCCGCCGCATACCAGTAGGACGCGCCCTGTCCGTACACGTCGGCCTGGTAGGTGTCGTTGCCGGCAAGGTCGACCAGCGCCGCAATGCCGCCGCCTGCGAACGGGCGCATGCCGATCGCGAATCCCTGCGAAAGGGAGAGATAGCGCGCGTCGAACCGTTCGTGGTCCGGCAGACGCCCGCCGGCGTTGTAGCGGTCGTTGCCGCGGCGGTCGATCAGCAGGCCCGCGCCGCGTACCCCGGCAAAGGCCTGGCCGTAGAACCCGACGTCGTACAGGTCGCGCCCGTCCCGATCGTGCAGCAGACCGGCCCCCACCGTGCCCGCGCCCTGCGCGAAGCCGTGCGCCCGGTAGATGTCGTCACCGGCCCGGTCCTCCAGTCCGCCGACTCCGAACAGGCCGGCCGCCTGCCCGCAATACGCGGCGCGGTATACGTCGTCGCCGGCAGCGTCCAGAACGAAAGCCGCTCCGAACAGCGCCGCCCCGGCGCCCAGCAGCCGTTCGCTCTCATAGACGTCGTTCCCCGCCAGATCCACCACCACGCCGAGCGGACGGCCCTGCAACCCGTTTGCCGTGCCCGCCAACCCTTCGTAGCGGTCCGCGCCGCCCGGGTCGAGAATGAGCAGCGCGGCGTCCGCGTGCGTGTCTGCCTGTTCGGAACCCACGCTGATCGTGCCCAGCGGCGTGGGAACCGTGACCGGGCGTTCGGGCCACGCGCTCAGAGCCGTCGCCTCCCGGCACAGGGCATCGGCCGCCTCGGCTATCGCGCGGCCTGCGTCCAGCAGCGCGCCCACGTCCGTGCGCTCGATAATGGCGATCGATATGTCCGCGGCCGGGCCGGGATCGATGTCCAGGTCCTCGTCAAGCACGCGCTGGATCGCGGTGTCCGGTATGCCTTCCCGCACGAGCGCCGCGCGACGGGCCGGATAGTCTTCCACCGCAAAACTCGAGGCCAGGACGGAGGCCGCCGCGTGCGCGCGCTCCTCGGGGCGCAGCGCGCCGAACGCGCGGGCGAGCAGGCCATCGGCGCGCTGCGCGGCAGCGTAAAAGCGGCGCAATGCCTCCACCAACCGCGGGTCCGGCGACGCCGGCCACGCGGGGCCGCCGGCCGGCGCGGCCGGCGAAGCTTCTCGCGCATCGGGTCCGGCCCCCGCTTCCAGCAGGCCGGCGAACAGCCGCCAGTAATCAGGCGCCTTGTCACCAGCCGCCGCCAGAATCTCGTCCGCCAGTGCGGGCAGCTCGAGCGGGTCGGTCAGGATCCGGCGCGTGCGCGCCAACGCGAAACGCGGCTCCGCCACGTCTTTCTCGAAGCGCAGATCGTTCGTCGTCATGTTCAGATGCGCCAAGGCCGCGATCAGATGCGTGCGGTCGGCTTCGGAAAACACCGGCCGCAGCGGCTCGGTTCCCCCGGCGGCGCAGGCAATCGGCAGGAGTACATACAGCATTCGCCACAACCCTTGTCGAGACCTCCCGCCGCTGCGGCGGGGGCGACAAAGCTTACGACAAAGCTTACGACAAAGAAGTCCCATGGTCTGAGCCTGTCCCTGCCAGCCTAAAATCTCCAATTTCGGGCGCCGAAGGCGCTCGTCGGAGATTACCACGTCCCTCGCCGCGCAGGAACCTCTATCTTCCCCCGCCCAGCAATTCTCAGTATGGCGTTGCGCCTGTTTGTTGTGAACCCCGTAAGGGGCGTATCCCGAGTAACAAGGCCACGCGGACAGCCCTTACGGGCTTGACGACGAACGGTTTTCCCCCGGGTGCCGCCATAATGAGAATCGCTGTCCGCCGCCTCGCTCGGACACCCATAGCGCTCGCACCGTACGCACCAGTGTATTTTCGCTAAGACGCGAAGATGACGTTCCAGTTGCCGCCACTCTTCTCTTTCGTGCCCCTTGCGGTCCGGACCGTGTAGGCGAATCACCGTTGCCGGCCTGAGCGGCTACCCGAGGCACACGAACGTGTCGAGCATTGCACCGATCGGTTCCTTTGAAGAACCCGTGCGGTCGGGACGTCGAAGATGGTGCCATGGCGCCGAGGCGGGCGACCCAGGACAACATCGTATGGAGTATTGCGTAATTTTAATAAACATTTATGTTGTGTTATGTTACCTGCAAGTGGTATCCTGTCACTATGGAACACCGACACGCTCAATTCATCGAAGACGTCCAGCACATGATCGTACGGCTGGTGGCCACGAATCCGCCCGGCCGGGGGCTACTGTTGATCGGCGGGTTCCGCTATCGGTTTCTGGATCGCGCGGCGCGTCGTTCGCTGGATGTAGACTATCACTGGGGCGGCAATCTAGCCGGCAAACAGGGCGAGTTGCTTCGCCTGTTCGAACGGCGGCTCATCCCCGAGGTGCGCCAGCGTCTGGAGCACGAAGGCAGCGTCCGGGCGGCCACGGGGCCGGAGGCAGACTCGCCTGCGGTCCGAATCATCGATCTCGCTTTCTGGCAGCACAACGTGCCTCACAGCCGGATTGAGATTCCGGTAGAGATTACAAAAATCGTCTGTCTCGACCCCGTTGAGGTTCGCACGGCGGACGGCATCGTGTACCCGACCGTGTCCGACGCCGACATGATCGAAAGCAAGCTCATCGCGCTTCTGGTTCGGACTTTCGTGCAGCATCGAGACTTGGTGGACCTGTTCCTGTTTTCGAACAGCCTGCTCCCGGACGTCGGGAAGCGGCTGGGGCACAAGCTGGAAGTGCTTGGCGTGAGCCTGCAGACGGTGGCCGACCGACGCCGCAGTCTCGAACAGAACCGAACACGCCATGCACGGGCCATCGAGCAGGTTGTGAACGAACAGGTTGACGCCGACGTCGCGGCGAATATCCGCGCCGCAGGCGGCGGCGCCACAATTCTGGATGCGGTGCTCGAGGTGCTTGAGCGCGTGCTGGGGTGATCGCTCATGAAGAGACTCGAGTGGTACATGTTCCTTTTGAACCAGCAGCGTCAGTTCGGGAAGGTCGTTTTCACTGTCACCGAGTTGGCCAACGTGGCCGGGGTGTCTCTTCAGGTCGCGAACGTGGAGTTGGCGCGGCTCGTGGAAGCGGGCATCCTGGCCCGCTACGCCCGGGGACGGTACGGTCTTCCTGAAGTCGTCTCGCCGGACGACCTGCTCCCGCTGCTGGACTCCCGCGCGTATCTCACGGGCACATACGGACTGCACCGGCACAATCTCATCACGCAGATCCCCAGGGACATCGCATGTTTCACGAGCCGGCGCCACAATCGTTCGAGAGTCCGGGAGACTCCCGTCGGCAGGTTCACGTTTATCTGCGTCCGCCCGTCGGTCTACCACCCGCCGGAGCCGGGCGCGTTGGTCTCTGCGGAGCAGGCGCTGTGCGATTTCGTGTACCTCGCGCGACGTCGAGGGCTCGACCCGCAGACACAGGTGACCTTCAGGGGGCTGGACCGGATCCGATCGTCCGTGCTCAGCGAGATCGAACGCCGGTATCCTGCAACGGTCATCGGCGACGTGCGGCGGATCCTGCGGGCCTGAAGCGGCTCGGCACAGCCTCGATCAGGTTTCAGGTGTCAGTGTTCAGGTTTCAGGACCTGACACCCGACACCTCTCACTCGCTCTCCAGCCACACCTTCACGCGGTAGAACAGGGTCGTGCTCCCCGCGGGCACGTCGTAGGTGACCGTCTGGCCGGTGCCGTGCAGGCCCTGCCAGCCCGGAATCCCCTGCCACGCGTCGTCGCCGTTCAACGCGCCGCGTTCTTCGAGGCTGTAGTAGCGCTCGTACAGTTCGTAGCCCGTGCCGGCCGCCTCCACGGTGGGGAACCGCACGCGGATCTGGCCGTTGGAGAGGGCGAGGTCCACCTGCAGCCAGTCGGTATCCTGAGTGGGGTGGCTGCCCGCGATGAACTCGGCCATGTTCGCCATGCCGTCGCCGTCGAAGTCCGTGTCCGCCGCCGCGTTCGTGCTTCCGAAACACGCGTTCTCCCACAGGTCGTCCATGCCGTCCAGGTCGCGGTCGCTGCTCGGCGGCAGGGTGGAGCCTTCCGTCAGGGCGAGCTGCAGGTCGAACAGGAAATCCTCGCTGCCGGCGGCGTCGTTGAAGACCTGCACGGCCGCCAGGTTCGTGCCCTGGGCCAGGATCGGCAGGTCCGTACCGGCGAGGATCGCGGTCCAGTGTGTCGTGTTGGTGACGCTCTGCACCGCGAGCGTATCGGCCTGCACAGCCGCGCCGGGCAGCCCGGCGACGTTCGCGCCGCCCGCCTCCTCGCCGTTGATCCACAGCACGAACGCGTCGTCATAGGCGGCCTCGATCCGAATTTCGGTCACGCGGCTCGGCGAATCGACCACAAACGCGCGGCGGAAGAATACGCAGGAGTAGCTGTTCTGCATGTCGGCCAGCGTCGTGCCGTACGGGCCGCCGCCGTAGCCGAACGGCGCGTCGCCGGACGCCCAGCCCGAATCGTCGAAGTCGAGCCGGCGCCACGCGCTGCGCGGTGCGGACGCCTCGGCGGTGCCGGGCAGGTACCGCCACTGGGCGCCCGTATCCACTTTCGCGACGCTGGCCGGCGCCTCGGACAGCGCCTTGAGCATCAGGGCGTTGGCGTAGGGGTAGTACGCCAGGCCGACATCGCGTTTGAGCCGCAGCGCCATGCTGCCGTCGGCGCCGGGCGCGATGTCGGTGTAGCGCGTCAGGTAGCCGAACGGGTTGTTGTAGCCGGCGTTGTAGACGGTCGTGTCGCAGCTCTGCGTCACGTTCGTGACGCTCGTGCCCTGCGTACTCGCGTTCCGGAAGCTGTCCGCCCCTTCCAGCGTGCCGTAGTGGTAGCGGGCCGAACCGCCGACGTAGTCCGCGCCGTTGCGGTCCGCATACAGCACCAGTTCGTAGCGCGCGGCGGGGTCCATGCCGGTCAGCGTCAGAACCAGGTCGTCCGTGCCGTACGAAATCACGCCGGTGCCGTCCACTCTCCCGTCGAATGCCGTATACGCGTCGGACCCTGCGGCGGGATGCGCGCCCTGATAGTCGTAGACGCCCGCCCCGCCCGCGACGCTGAGCGTCACGTCCGTGTCGCGGCCCGTGCGGCAGTCTTTCAGCATGCCCGTGTGCACGCCGCTCGGGAACCCGTTGGTCGAGGTATACATCGTGATGTTGTTGCTGAGCTGGCCGGGGAACCAGGCCAGGTCGTTGTAGGCGAGCAGCGACACGCTCTGCGTCGAACTCACCGTCAGGCTGACCGGCACGGCGAGCGCCGGGATCTCCGTGATGTCGGTCGTCACGTCCAGCGTCGTGGCGTAGGTGCCCGCGGCAAAATGTTCGGCGTCGAACGTGAGGGTCACGGGGCTGATCGCGCCCGGCGCCGTCGTGCCCGCAAGCGGCGCGGCGCTCAGCCAGGCGTCGGGCCAGAACCGGACGGCCATCCGGTCGGTCGCATAGGCTTGCTTGAACGCGGCGACAACGCCCTCATCGCGCGCCTCGTTCTGGATCCCGATCGTGCCGCTGTCCTGAATGTCGATTCGCTGGTACTGGTACAGAATCGAGCCGTCGCTCTTCAGCACGATCTGGAACGTCGCCTTCTGCTCGCCGACCCAGTCGACGTAATAGCCCATGTCCTTGAACTCGATCACGAGCGTGTCGGCGTCCACGGTCTGATAGTAAACCCCGGTCTCCGGCAGCGGCAACAGATCGGCCCAGAGCGCAGCGAGCAGGTTCTTCGGGGCCAGCGCGCTGGGCAGATAGACGTTGTCATAGCTGACGGAGATGTCGGTGAAGGTGATGAACCCGTTGGAGCAGAGCCGGAACGTCGTGAACGATTGGCCGAAGAACGGGAAAGCGAATCCGATCGGGAACGCGCCGACGTTCGTGTCGTCGTCCAGCCCCGTGATCGGGGTGCCGGTCCCCGAGATCTCGAGCCAGGCGTAGGCCGGACCGCCCGGCATGCGCGAGTCGCTCACGGTGTAGCCCTGTGCCAGCCCCGTGGCGACGGTCCAGACGACCGAGGTGCTGCCCGCATTGATCAGGTGCAGCGCGCGCGTCGCTATGCGGCCGCTGCGCAGGCGTTCGGCGATGCGCTCCGGCTCCGCGCGGAAATGGGCGGCGACCAGTTCGAAATCCACTCCGTACTGGATCGGCGGCACGGTGATTCCGCCTTGAACGGCGGTGATGTAGCCCGGCGCCGTTACGGTCAGCTCGTACGTGTCCGGGTCTACCCGGATCGTATACTCGCCGTCGAGCTCCGTCGTGACGCTGCCCGATGCATTCGTGCCCTGATAGGCGACCGTCGCGCCCGCGACCGGCGTGCCGCCGCTGTCGGTGACGGTGCCGAAGATGTAGGCGTCGTTGTCCTGGATCGTGAGCGTGTGGTCGGGAATGGAGCCGAGCCCGGCGGAAACGGGGTTGTCCAGACTCACCACGACCGTTTCCGCGCCTTCACTCGCCGCGTCGTCCAGCAACGTCAGGACCAGCGTCCGGCTCGTGCTGCCCGGCGAGAAGGTCAGCGTGCCGGCCGCCAGGCTGAAGTCGACCGTGTTGCTCGCCGTGCCGCCGGTCGCGGCATAATCGACTGTGACCGTGCCCGAGGCCGGCCGGCTGAGCCGCACGTCGATCGCCGCGGCGCCCGTGTTCTCGAGCGCCTCGGACGTCGCCGCGGCAAACGCCACATACAGGTTCTCCGGCCGCGTGATCGTGAAATTGTCGATGACCGCCCTGTTGTGATCCTTCGCCACGAACGACAGCCGGTTGCCCAACAGCCGGATGATGCAGAAGTGCCACTTCTTGGCCGCCGTGACCACGTACCCGCCGGATTGGGTGGGATCGTACAGCTCCGCGCCGCCGCCGCCGGTCACGATGTGAATGATCCCGTCCGCCTCCGCCCGCGCATAGTTGTGGCTGTGCCCGGCGAACACCATCGACACGTCGTAGGCGATGCAGGCCGGCTGCAGCCAGTTGCGCACGTCAATGTTGTCCGGGTGCGGGCCGGCTCCGTAGCCGGGCGGGTGCAGAATCGCGAACTTCCACGGCTTGCTGCTTACGGCCAGGTCGTTCGTCAGCCACGTGTACGCAGCCGTGCCCGGCTCCCAGTCGGTGTAGGCGTCCACAACCGTCACGTGCGCCGGCCCGTAGTCGAACGACCAGTAGTGGTCCGCCACGTAGGGGTAGGGGTAGTATTTCTCGTAGTATACGCCCGACGCCTCATGGTTCCCGATACAGCCGTTTATGGGCAGGTTCGCGTGCAGCTCCAGCGTGTTGGCATAGAAGCGGGAGAAGAACTGTGTGCCCCAGTCGTTGTCCGTGTCCTTGTTGACCCAGTCCCCGTCGTGCAGCGCCAATGTCTGCCGGTCCGGATACGAGGCAAACTCGTCCAGCATCGCGTTGTGCACCTTGTCTTCGTCGGCCGGCCGCGAGCGCGTGTCGCCGTAGACCAGCAGCACAGTGTTCGTTGCGTCGTCCGGCGGCGCCGTGCGGAACGTGCCCGTGTGCGGCGTGCCGCCCTCCGTCATGCGGTAGTAGTACTTCGCGCTCGGCGTCAGGTTCGTGATCGTGTGCTTGTGCTGGTGGTCCCCCCCGTATTCCGTCGTGCTCGTGTTGCCCGCCCCGTACGCGGTGTCCAACCCCCACTCCAATTGGCAACTCGCCGAAGTCGTGAGCTGCCACAACACCGTCATCTGCGTGTTGCTGCCCGGGTAGATCAGGTAGGGGCCCTTCTTGATCGCGGCGCGCGCCGGGAGGGGGGCGGCCAGGATGGAGGCCAGGCCGAGCAGGATCAGAAGCCGGTTGGTCCGGCCCGTCCTCCTCCTGCCCGCGTTTCGTGTCGCCAGGAACATGCCCGCTGCCTCCGGCAAGCGCATCAGCCCGCCGAAAGATCCGCCGTGCAAACGAGCATGCTTTGACGTGTCAGGCCGGACTGATCCTTGTAGGAGACCGACTCTACCACAACCCGCCGCTCTTGTCCATCGCATCGTTGCGTGAATAGGGGGCGGAGGGGCGGCCGTCCGCTCAAGAGGCACAGAGGGCAGGGCGCCCCGGGCGCAAAGCCGCTACCGCCGCTTCCGGCTCCCGCGGGAAGCCGTCTTCTTCCCCGTCGCCGGTTTGGCCTGTCTGCGGGGCGTGGCGGGTTTCTTCCTGGCCGAGATGCGGCGCCAGCCGTGCACGGTTTCGGCCCGGTGCGGAACCATTTTCCTGCGCTTGACCGTGACGGTCTCGCGCAGGGCCGTGGGCGGGCGGCGGAGCAGGAGCGAGATGAGCCGGATCGCGTTCTCCATGTCCTTGCGGTTCGCGATCTCGACGGTGCTGTGCACGTTGCGGATCGGGACGCTGATGTTGGCGGACGGCACCCCGCGCCGGACCGTAGAGATATTCGCCGCGTCCGTCGTGCCGAAACTGGAGACTTCGTGCTGGATCGCGATCCCGTGCTTCCTCGCGAGCTGGTCGATTGCGCGCACCAGCTTCGTGTTCGGAATGAACCCTTCCTCCATGTGCAGGAGACAGGGGCCCTTGCCGAGCACCAGGTGCGTGCCGACCGCCTTCTCCGCCTCCGGGCTGAGGTCGTTGGCCGCGCTCACATCCACGACGACCGCCCAGTTCGGGCTGATGGCGAAGGCCATCGTCTTGGCGCTCTGCATGCCCACCTCTTCCTGCACCGTGAAGGCGTAGTGCACCTCCTGCTTCACGCGGCGCAGCCGGCGCGCGACCTCCACCAGGCAGTAGCAGCCCAGCCGGTTGTCCAACGCCTTGCCCGAGATCGTGTTGCCGTAGGTCAGCCAGTTCGCTTCCTTGCGCGGCTCGAGGAACGCGCCCACCGTCACGCCGAGCTTCGCCAGTTTCTCCGCGCTCAGCCCGGTGTCGACCACCAGATCCTCGACCACCGGCACCTCGTCCGGTTCCTCCCCGCAACTGATCTGACGAGTCGTCACGATGCCGTGGATCAGTTCCAGCGCGCCGTGCACCGTCACGCGCGTCCCGATCATCGTCAGCGGGTTCACCCCGCCGACCGCGGCGCACAACAGCAGCCCGCTGCTCGCGATCTCGCGCACCATCAGCCCGATCTCGTCCATGTGCGCCGCCAGCAGGAAGTCCGGCTTGCGGCCCGCCTTGTGCCCGATCACGTTGCCGGTCGGATCCACCCACACCTCGTCGACCAGCGGCTCGATGGCCTCGACGATGATATCGCGCACGTTCCCTTCGTTGCCGCTCACCCCGTAGGCGTTGATCAATCGTTCCAACAGCTCCATCGCCGTCCCCCCTTGACACGGGCTTTGCTCGCCCGCGCGCGGTCCGCACCGGTTCGACTTCCGCGCCTTCCCGTCGGCTTCCTGCGCAGTTTACCACAGCCTGCCGCCCGTTGTCGATGCCGGCGACAGGCAGGGGCCGTCCGCCGCCGATTCCGGCAAAATGATTTCTTTCTTTGTCTTACTCTTTGTCTTACTCTTCGTCTCAATCCCCGCGGCGCACGAGGCGCGCAGGAGTCTTGGGCTTGTTGTCTCCTGCGCTGTCGGCCGCGCCGCAAGCGCGACCGGCTTGAAGCAGCAATCTGACCGGGAGGACGCAGCATGGACGTGAAGAAAGAACTGGCCGGCAAGCCCTATTTCGACGAGCAGGCGTGGGTGGTCCCGATGAATTTCGGGGACGAACTGCGTTCGGCGATGCAGGTGCCTGAACCGCTCTACATTCACGACGTGACCTTGCGCGACGGGGAACAGACGCCGGGGGTGGCCTTCACGATCGACGAGAAGGTTGCGATCGGGCTGGAACTGGACCGGCTGGGCGTGGGCGTCATCGAGGCCGGGTTGCCCATGATCGAGAAGGACGCGGAAGCCATGCGCCGGCTCAAGGGGCAGCTGGCGCACGCGACGCTCGGCTGCCTGGTCCGCGCCAACACGAAGGATATCGACGACGCCGTCGCCGCCGGTGTCGAACTGGTCGTGGTGGAGCATTCCATCAACCGCGCCGCCTGCCAGCACGCCTACAACCTGGACCAGGCGGGGTTGATCGAGAAGAACGTGGAAGCCTGCCGCTATGCGGCCGGGAAGGGGCTGCGCGTGAACTGGATGGGCTGGGACGCTTTCCGACAGGAAGCCGACCACATCGAGCGCGTGTTCAAGGGCGTGGTGGAAGGGGCGGACCCGGAGCGCGTCACGATCGCCGACACCTTCGGCATGGCCCATCCGCTGGCCGTCATGAACTTCTTCAAGCGGTTCCGGGCCTGGTTTCCGGACAAGCGGCTCGAGTTCCACTGCCACAACGATTACGGCATGGCCGTCGCCAACGCGGTCGGCGCCGTCACGGGCGGGGCAAACTCGGTACACACCGCCGTGAACGGGCTCGGCGAACGCGCGGGCAATATCGCGCTGGAGGATTTCGCGCTCGCCGCGCAGGTCGCCATGAAACTCGATTTCGGGCTTGAACTCGAACGGCTCGTCCCGCTCGCGCGGCTGGTCGAGCATGTGAGCCGGTTCCCGATGGCCGGCAACAAGCCGGTTGTCGGCCGGAACCTCTTCAACGTGGATTCCGGCCTCATCATTCATATTCTGTCCAAATGCGAAGAGGCCGGGTTCCCGGCCGTCGTCATGATGCCCTATATGCCCCAGATGGTCGGCCGCAACGACCTGCGCTACGTGGCCGGCAAGGGCGCCGGCGCCGCCGCCGTCGAGGTCTTCCTCCACCGCGCCGGTTTGTCCGCTTCCGACGCGCAGAAGAAGCAGATTATGGAGAAACTCAAGGCCCACTCCACGCTCATCAAGGATTTCCTGAGCGACGAGGAGTTCGCCGCGCTGGCCAAGTCGGTGATCCATGAGCTGTGATCAGCCTGAACACAAACAAGTTGTTCCGTCGGCGGAACAAAGCTTACGACAAAGAAACGGAACGTCAGGTGGGGAGTGAATCATGCCGAAGAAAGGCTGTCCGTACGGGTCGCATCGGGTTCTGGCGCCTGCGGGGCTGTTGCCGCAGGCGGCTGCGAAGTTGGATAACGGCTTGCCGATTTACGACAACGAGATCCTGGTGGATGTGGCGACCCTGAACGTGGACTCGGCCAGCTTCACGCAGATCGAGGACGCGTGCGGCAAAGACCCCGACCGCATGGCGGCGATGATCCTGTCGATCGTCGCCGAGCGCGGCAAGATGCAGAACCCGGTAACCGGTTCGGGCGGCGTGCTGATCGGGACGGTGGCGGAGGTCGGCCCGCGTGCCGCGGCCGTCCACGCGGTGGCGCCGGGCGACGAGATCGTCACGCTCGTCTCGCTTTCCACGACGCCGCTCGTGCTGGACCGCATCACGGCCGTGCGCCTCGAGACGGACCAGGTCGACGTGGCAGGCAAGGCCGTGCTGTTCGAGAAGACGGTGTTCGCCAAGCTGCCGCCGGACATGCCGCGGAAGCTGGCCTTGTCCGTCCTGGACGTCGCCGGTGCCGCGCCGCAGACCGAGCGGCTCGTGAAGCCGGGCGACACGGTCTTCGTGCTGGGGGGCGGCGGCAAGTCGGGCATGCTCTGCTGCTACGCGGCCCGCAAGCGCGCCGGCGAATCGGGCATGGTGATCGGCACCGGGCATTCCGCGCGCAGTACCGAACGGCTCCGCGCGCTGGGCCTCTGCGATCACGTCGTGCAGGTCGACGCCACCAACCCGCTCGCGGTCGAACGCGCCGTTCGCGAGCTGACCGGCGGCCGCATGGCGGACGTGACGATCAACTGTGTGAACATCGACGGCACCGAGATGGGCGCCATCCTCGCCACGAAGCCGGACGGGACGATCTACTTCTTCTCCATGGCCACCAGTTTCACGCGCGCGGCGCTCGGCGCCGAAGGGATCGGCTACGACGTGACCATGCTGATCGGAAACGGGTACGCGACGGACCACGCGGCGAAATCGCTCGACATCATGCGCGAATCGGAGAAGATGCGGCGGGTGTTCGAGGAACTGTATGCGTGATGGGAGACTGGAAACTGGAAACTAGAAACTGGAAACTGGAGACTGGAGACTGGAGACTGGGAACTGTGAACTGGGATCGGTTCCGTGTGTTCCTAATGGCGAAACGAGACAGGATCAGCGCCTCCATCTTGGCCTGAATGGCTCCAGCCCGAGGTGGCCAACCCCTTCGAATTCTGATGTTGAGGAGAGCCATGTGGGCCTCGGCAATGAAGGTTCTTTCACTCGGGACCAGACTGGCCTTGGGGCACGAAGCACCCATGGAGAGGGGATCATGACTGCTGGGGCCTCGACGACTGCAAGAACATCGTACGGGAAGCGGGCCCATAGTCTCAACCTTGAGTGTTCCGGCGCCAACCTAACCAGTTTCCAGTCTCGAATTTCAAGTTTCTGACGGTGGCATCCACTCCGGAGATAGGCATGCAGGCTCTTGTTGATGCCGTGGAGCGGTTCAACCCGGACACCATCGCCGTCGTGGGGTTGGCCAAGAACTGCGGCAAGACAACGGCCTTGAACTGTCTGCTGCGCGAATACGCACGGCGGCAGACGCCGTTGGGCGTGACCTCGGCCGGTCGTGACGGCGAGGCGGAAGACGCGCTCACGCGGCAGCCGAAACCCGCCGTCACGCTTCCCGCCGCCGCGTTGGCGGCAACCGCCGAGCAGACGCTTGGCCGCTGGGCCGTGCCCTACAAGGTGCTCGACCCGCTGGGCCTGCGCGGGGCGATGGGCGAGATTCTGCTCGTCCGCGCCGAAGCCGAGGGCAAGGCCGAATTGGCCGGTCCGCCGACGGCCGAGACCGTGCTGCGCGCCGTGCGCGAGCTGCAACGCTTGGGGGCGAAACGTGTCTTGATCGACGGCGCGTTCGATCGAATCGCCGTCGGCCATCCCGGGCTCGCCGATGCCGTCGTGCTGGCCGGCGGGGCCGTGCTGGGCGCCGCCCCCGCCAGCGTCGCGCGGGTCGTCCGGGAAAAGGTCGACTTGCTTCGGCTCCCGCCGCTGCCGCCCGAAAGCCGGGCGCCGCTGCAGTCCGCCGTCAGCGGGCTCGGCTCGCGCGTCGCGGCGGTCAGCGCCGAAATGGACGTGCGGCAATTGCCCCGGACCGCGCTCGTCGACCCGCGCCAGGCGGCGGCCGCCGCCGGCAGCGCGTGCTGGCTGGTCTGCGGGGGGGCGGTGACCGACGCACTGCTCGACGCGCTCCTCGCCGCTCGCGTGACAACCTGCGTCGTGGCGAACGACCCGACGCGCGTTTTCGTATCGGCCGCCGCGCGGCGGCGCTGGCACGAGGCCGGCGGCGGGCTGTCCGTTCTGTTCAGTATCAGCCTTGCGGCGGTCGTGACAAACCCGCATAATCCTGGCGGGCCGGATCTGGATCCGGAAGCGCTCATCGATGCCGTGGGCGCCGGCCTCGGGGTGCCCGTCTTCGACGTCGTCGCCGGGTTGGCGCGGAATGTTTGAGGGGGGACGGATGCCGGATACCGGAGACCGGATGCCGGGTGCCGGGTGCCGACCGTGTCCGCCGTCGCGGCACTTGCAGGCTGGAGCATGAGACGTGCAATTGGCGATTGACGAATCCAGAGTCGCGCATTGCCGGGAGCTTGCCGGCCGGATCACCGCGCCGCTGCTGGCGCAGATCGAGCGGCGCTCGACCGATTCGGTCGAACGCACGGTCCTGCGCCTGTGGGGCGCCGACGGGCTTTGGGGCGATGAGGTGCCGGTTCCCAACGCGGCCGTCACCCGGTTGCGCGAGGCTGGGCTGCTGGGCTGCGGCGCGGCGCGGGCGGTTGCCGCGCTGGCAGACCGCACGGGCCGGCCCGTCCAGGAACTGTGCGAAGGGCTGGCCGGGGGCGAACTGGCGCCGCCGTCGCGCGACGCGCTGCTCGAGCCGCACGTGGCGCAGACGGCGCGACGGCTCAGCGAGCAGGCGCTCGCGCGCGTGGCCGAGGCGCGCACCCGGCGTTTGGCGCTCATCGAACGGCATCCGCCGCCGGCCGACCGGCCCTGGCTTTACGTCATCGTGGCGACCGGCAACATCCACCACGACATCGAACAGGCGGTCTCCGCGGCGGAATCGGGCGCGGACTGCATCGCGGTCATTCGCTCCACCGCGCAGAGCCTGCTGGACTTCGTGCCGCACGGTGCGACGACCGAAGGGTTCGGCGGCACCTACGCCACGCGCGAGAATTTCAGGCTCATGCGCGCGGCGCTCGACGCCGCCTCCGAGACGCTCGGCCGCTACGTACGGCTCGTGAACTACGCTTCCGGCCTCTGCATGCCCGAGATCGCGGCGCTGGCCGCCGTCGAACGGCTCGACATGCTGCTCAACGATTCCATGTACGGCATCATCTTCCGCGACATCAACCCGCTGCGCACCTTCGTCGATCAGCACTTCTCGCGCCGGATCTGCGCCGAGGCGCGCATCATCATCAATACCGGTGAAGACAACTACCTGACGACCGCCGACGCCGTAGAGGCCGCGCACACGGTGCTCGCTTCCCAGTTCATCAACGAATCCTTCGCGCACGCCGCCGGCCTGAGCGAGGCGCTCATGGGGCTGGGACACGCGTTCGAGATCGATCCGGCCCTGCCCGACGGGTTCCTCATGGAACTGGCCCAGGCCCAGCTCATCCGCCAGGTCTTTCCGAAAGCCCCCATCAAGTTCATGCCGCCCACCAAGCACATGACCGGCGATGTCTTTCTCGGATACCGGCTGGACGCCATGTTCGATCTCGCCTCCGTGATGACCGGCCAGACCATCCATCTGTGCGGCATCCTGACCGAGGCGCTGCATACCCCCCTGTTGCAGGACAGAATGCTTGCGCTCGAAGGCGCCCGCTATATCATGACCACCGCTGCCGGGCTCGGCCGGGAACTCGACGCGAAACCCGGCGGCCGCCTCGCGGCGCGCGCCGCCGAGGTGCTGGCCAAGGCCGAGAATCTCCTCGCCGATATCGCCCGGATCGGCCTGCTCGAGGCGCTCGCACGCGGGCTGTTCGCCGATATCAAACGCCGACCCGACGGCGGAAAGGGCGGCGAGGGCTGCTTCGAGCGGGAGCCGGAATACCTCAACCCGTTTGAGGAGTTGTTGGGCCGGTAGAGCAACCGGGTGGGAGTCGAAGGTCGGAAGGTCGGAAGGTCCAAAGACGAAGGTCGGAACGTGGAAGGTCGAGGGGGGGAGGAGCCTGACCTTTGACTTTCGGACTTTCGACTTTCGGCCGGGGGAACAAGGATGCCTGAGCCGGTGAAAGCTTATGGCGATACGCGGGACGACGGGATGATCCAGCTCTCGTTCACGCTGCCGGTCCCGGCCGGGCCGAAGGGGCTGGAGGCGGGCAAGCTCTATGCCGCGAAGCTCGGGCTGGCCGACATCCGCGTAGCCTGCGCGAAACCCGCGGGCGCGCGTTTCACGTTCTTCGTCGTCTACGGCAGAAGCGCCGTCGCGGTGGACCTCGAATCCCTTGCCGGCGTGGTTGAGCGGCCCGTCTCCATGTCCCGCACGCAGGTTGACGCCTACCTGACCCGGCATCTGGGGCGCCGGGTCGTCGTGGTGGGCGCGGCCGTGGGCTCGGACGCGCATACGGTCGGGATAGACGCGGTCATGAACATGAAGGGCTACGCCGGCGACTACGGCCTGGAACGCTATGACATGTTCGACGCGCACAATCTCGGCGCGCAGGTCGCGGCGGAGGACGTCGTGCGCCAGGCCCAACAGCTCCATGCCGACGCGATACTCGCTTCGCAGGTCGTCACGCAGAAGAATATCCACGTGATGCAGCTCACGAAGCTGGTCGATCTGATCGAGGCCGAAGGACTGCGGGAGCGGGTCCTGCTGATCGCCGGCGGCCCCATGATCGACGAGAAGCTGGCCCAGGAACTCGGCTACGATGCCGGTTTCGGCCGCGGTACGCTGCCCAGGGACGTCGCCACGTTCATCGCACGCAAACTGGTGGAGAGGCGAGGAGTTGACAATGAAGCTTGACCCTGCTCAAGGCACACGGCCCGGGATGATGTGCAGGTACGGAGGGCGAACCTGTGGTTAGCCGCCTCTGGGAATGGGCTCAACCATTGACCATCGACCCTTGACCGTGGGCAACAGGCTCTGGAGGACCCATGCGCAACTATCGTGAGATCGAGCTTTGGAAGGACGTGACCGAGAAGCAGTGGCGCGACTGGCATTGGCAGATCCGGAACCGGATAACCGACGTGGCCACCCTGCGCCAAGTCGTCGAGCTCGACGACGCAGAGGCGGACCAGATCGGAAAGGTGCTCGGTACGCTGCGAATGGCGATTTCGCCCTACTATGCCACGCTGATGGATCCGGCCGACCGCGGCTGCCCGATCCGGCTGCAGGCCGTGCCGAGCGGGCTGGAACTGGCGCAGCACGAAGAGGACATGCGGGACCCGTTGCACGAAGACGGGGATTCGCCCACGCCCGGCCTCACGCACCGGTATCCCGACCGCGTCCTTTTCCTCGTCACGGACCAGTGCACGATGTACTGCCGCCACTGCACCCGGCGCCGGCTGGCCGGCGTGACGGACCAGCCCCGCCCGGCGAGCGACATCGACGCCGCGATCGAGTATATCCGCTCCACAACGGACGTGCGCGATGTACTGATCTCGGGCGGCGACCCGCTCACGCTCGCCGACGCTGTGCTGGAAGACATTCTCAAGCGCCTGCGCGCCATCGAGCATGTGGAGATCATCCGGATCGGGACCCGAACGCCGGTCGTGTTGCCGTACCGGATCACGGAATCGCTCTGCGAGATGCTGCAGCGGTACCACCCGCTCTACGTCAACACGCATTTCAACACGCCTGCCGAAGTCACCTCCGAATCGAGGCAGGCCTGCGACCGGCTGTCGCGCGCCGGGATCCCGCTCGGCAATCAATCGGTGCTGCTGCACGGCATCAACGACTGCGTGGAAGTCATGCGCGCGCTTGTCCATGAGCTGCTCAAGCTGCGCGTGCGGCCTTACTACATCTACCAGTGCGATCTGACCGCCGGGATCGAGCATTTCCGCACGTCGATCGGGAAAGGGATCGAGATCATCGAGTGTCTCCGCGGCCACACGTCGGGCCTGGCGGTGCCAACCTTCGTGATCGACGCACCGGGCGGCGGCGGCAAGATCCCCGTCGGGCCGCAGTACCTCATTTCGCGGTCGTCGACGCAGACGATCTTGCGAAACTACGAAGGGTACTCGTGCGTCTATACCGAACCGCGCGAGTACCGCGACCCGTGCGGGACGTGTTCGAAGATCAAGAGCTGCAGCCGCAGCCGGCCGCTGATCGGGCTGGAGAAGCTTTTCCGGGGCGGGTTCGTCAGCCTGCATGCGCGTCACGCGGCGCGTGACGAACGCCGCCGGGACCGGGAATGGCACGCCTAGAATGCTGAGGGCGCCGGCCAGGCCGGCGCCCTCAGCATTCTAGGCTGCGTTTCGCGCGCCGGAGAGGAGTCGAGGGAAAGATGGAGAAAGAGGTCACCGCGAGGCAATTGACGGAGTTGGGGCTGGAGTCGGCGGCTGCAGAGGCGGCGGCGGCGCGCGTAAATGCGCTGCTGCAAACGATGCCGGCGGCCGAGTGCTGGCGCGAGGTCTCGAAGACGGTCTTGACGCCCGAGCTTCCGTTCGACGTGCACCGCCTGCTGTATGACACCGTCTTCGCCGGCTGGGACGAGGCGCAGGGGCCGCGCCCGGCCTGGACGCCGACGGCCGAGGAGGCGGCGTCCAGCAACATCGGCAGGCTGATGCGCGAGCTGAATGTGGCGTCCTATCGCGACCTGCACGCGTGGTCCGTGCGCGACCGCGGCGGGTTCTGGGAACGGATGATCGGCAGGATCGGCATCCGCTTTCAGGAGCCATACACCCGGGCGCTGGACCTCTCGGCGGGCGTGGAGTGCCCGAGGTGGCTCGTGAACGCGAAGCTGAATGTGGCCGAGAGCTGCTTCGGCGGACCGCCCGACGCGCCGGCGATCGTGTATCAGGAAGAGGGCGGCCCCCTCGCGAGAATGAGTCATGGGGCACTCGACCGGTTGTCGAACCGGGTGGCCGGCGCGCTGGTCGCGCGCGGATACAAGCCGGGCGACGCGCTGGCCTGCTACCTGCCGATGACGGCGGAGTCGGTTGCGATCTATCTCGGAATCGTGAAGGCGGGTTGCGTCGTGGTGGGCATCGCCGAAAGCTTCGCTCCGGACGAGGCGGCGAAACGGCTGCGGCTCGCGGACGCGCGCGGGATCTTCACCCAGGATATCATCCGCCGGGGCGGCAAGAGCCTGCCGCTGTACGAGAAGGCGGTCGCCGCGCAGGCGCCGCCGGCCATCGTGCTGCCGGCGGCCGGGACGGTCGCCGTCGAGTTGCGCGAGGGCGACGTGGATTGGAGGACGTTCTGCACAGGCAGCGAGACGTTTTGCGCCGTGCCGCGCGGGCCGGACGACCTTGTCAATGTCCTGTTCTCGTCCGGGACGACCGGCGATCCGAAGGCCATCCCTTGGACGCAAACGACCCCCATCAAGTGTGCGGTGGACGGGTACCTGCACCACGACATTCAGCCGGGCGACGTCGTCGCCTGGCCGACAAGCCTCGGTTGGATGATGGGGCCGTGGCTGGTCTTCGCCGGCCTGGTCAACCGCGCCACGGTCGCTCTTTATGGCGGCGCGCCCACGGGCCGCGAATTCGCGCAGTTCGTTCGGGACGCCGGCGTGACCATGCTCGGCGTGGTGCCCAGCCTCGTCAAGGCGTGGAAGGAGCGCGACACCGTGCGCGGGCTGGACTGGAGCGCCGTGAAGGTGTTCAGCTCGACCGGCGAGTGCTCCAACGCCGGGGATTACCTTTACCTCATGTCGACCGCCGGTTACAAGCCCGTCATCGAATACTGCGGCGGCACCGAGATCGGCGGCGGCTATATCACCGGTACCGTCGTGCAGGCCGCTTCACCGGCAACGTTTTCCACGCCCGCGCTGGGCCTGGACTTCGTTTTGCTCGACGAGGCCGGGCGGGCCGCCGACAACGGCGAGGTCTTCCTGGTGCCGCCTTCCATCGGGTTGTCCGATCGTTTGTTGAACAGGGACCACCACGAGGTCTATTTCGACGGCGCGCCGCGCGGGCCCAGCGGCGAGACGCTGCGCCGGCACGGCGATCAGATCGAGCGGCTCGGCGGCGGGTACTACCGCGCGCACGGCCGCGTGGACGACACCATGAACCTGGGCGGCATCAAGGTGAGTTCCGCCGAGATCGAACGCGTCGTCCAGCGTGTCGAAAGCGTTCGCGAAACCGCCGCGATCGCCGTGCCGCCGCCCGGCGGCGGGCCGGACAGACTCGTGATCTACATCGTACCCGAAGGCGGCGCCCGGCCGGACGTCGCGACGCTCAAGCGCGCGATGCAGGACGCGATCAAGACCCGTCTCAACCCGCTTTTCCGCGTGCATGACGTCGTGCTCGTCGAGTCGCTGCCGCGAACGGCGTCGAACAAAGTCATGCGCCGCAACCTGCGCGCGGCGTATGTGGAACAGGCTTGAACAACAGGGTTCGCCGGGCAGGTTCCGGTTGTCAGGCGTCAGGAGGCCCTGACACCTGACACCTGAACACTGAACACGGAGACCTCGAGAGGGGGGTAGGCCATGAGCCGTGCCACGAACGAGATGCTCATCGTCGGCGCTTGCCGGACCGCAATCGGCGAGCTGCAGGGCTCGTTGAGTGGGCTGTCGGCGGTGGAACTCGGCGCGCAGGTGATAGGCGCGGGACTCGCGCGGGCCGGGTTGAAGCCGGGCGATGTCGACGAGGTGCTGATGGGCAACGTGATCAGCGCCGGGCTCGGCCTGTGCCCGGCCCGGCAGGCGGCGCTCGCGGCCGGGATTCCCGAGCCGATCCCCGCGTTCGACGTGGGGATGGTCTGCGCCTCCGGCCTGAAAGCGGTGGCGCTGGGCGCTGCGTCGATTCGCGACGGCGAACGCCGCGTGGTGGTGGCGGCCGGGAGCGAGAACATGTCCCGCGCCCCGCACGCCGTACGCGGGCTGCGCGCCGGCAAGAAGCTGGGCGACCTGGCATTGGAGGATCTGTTGCTGGGCGACGGGTTGGTGTGCCCGATCGGGCACGAACACATGGGCTGCACGGCCGAGCGGATTGCCGAGGAGACCGGCATCACGCGCGCGGAGCAGGACGCCTTCGCGCTCGAGAGCCATCGGCGCGCGTTTGCCGCGCGCGCGGCGTTCGCCCGTGAGATCGTGCCCGTCACCGTGCGCGAAGGTAAGGGGCACACGCGCGAGTTCAGCGTCGACGAGCGGATGCGTGCGGACACCTCGCTCGAACAACTCGCGGCGCTGCGGCCCGTGTTCAAGCCGGACGGCAGCGTGACGGCCGGCAATGCGTCGGGCATCAACGACGGCGCGGCCGCGCTCGTGCTCGCCTCCACCGAAGCGAGCCGGGCACTGGGCCTGAAGCCGATTGCCCGGATCGTCGGGTGGGCCGCGGTGGGAACAGACCCGGCCCGTATGGGGTTGGGGCCCGTCCCCGCCACGCGGCGGCTGTGCGAGCGCATCGGGTGCGTGCCGGCGGATTTCGAACTCGTCGAGTTGAACGAGGCGTTCGCCGTCCAGGCGTTGGCCGTCATGCGCGAGCTGGAACTCGACCCGCGGCGCGTCAACGTGCGCGGCGGCGCCGTCGCGCTCGGCCACCCGCTGGGCTGTTCCGGTGCCCGGATCCTGGTCACCCTCCTCCATGCCATGCAGGACCGGCAGGCCGCCCGCGGACTCGCCACCCTCTGCGTCGGCAGCGGCATGGGCATGGCCATGGCTGTGGAGTTGGCCTGACGCGCGGCGAGTCTGCGAGGAAGGCGGGTGGGGCGGGGTCGTGCGGAATCAGGACGTGGCATGCCGTGCGGGGCCGGGCTTGCGCATGCTAACGTTCCTGCTGCCGAAGCTTCCGGCCCTCCCCTCTGAAGGCGCTCGTTGCGGAATCGAGGATTGCCGCGACGCCTGTCTCGCCCGGTTGCCCGCCGCACGGTTGCCTCGCGGCAATCCTTTCGATTCCCGCAACAACGGTGGCGAACCAGACATGTCATGCATCGAGCGGCGCCTTTCCGGCCGCCATTTCGCGGTTCTTTCGCGTCCTTTCGCGGGCCCTTCTCCCGTCACGGCGCGCGGCGGCACATGACGCGCGCGCGCTGGGAGCCGGGATAGTCGATGAAGAAGGTAACCGTGCCTTCCTCGTTCACCCGGTTCACGAACGCGGGCGAGAAAGTCGCAACGCCCCACAGCATGTTCGTGCCCGTTTCCGCCTCCGTCTCGAAGGTGACGCCTTCGCACTCCGGCCACCGGATGCAGGCGGCTTCGATCAGGGCCGGCCCCTCGTCCACGCGGCGCAGCCGGAACCGCCATCGGGCCGGCTCATCCGGGTTTTCCGCGGGCCGCAAATAGGCGATGCCCGGTATCACGAAGAGCTGGCCGCCGACCCGCGCGTGGACGCGGATCGTGACCGGCGGCTGATCGGCCGGCGCCAGGACCGGGATGCTCGCCTCGTAGCGCCAATTGCCCGGGGCCTCGGCCGGCAGCAGTTGCACGCTCAGCCGGTACGGCGCGTTGGTGGCCGCCGTCTGTTCGAACGAGGTCGACACGGGATAGTTGCTTTCTTCGCGCGGCGCGCCGAGCACGACGTTCGTGAACGCCGTGCGGAAATCGAAACACTGCGCCCAGGCGGCGTTGGTCGCCACACGGCCGGCGTACAGATACGGCCTCGGCGTCACGTTGACCAGGACAATGGCCTCCCCCTTCGCCTCGAGCTGCAGCACCGGTTGCGCCGGGTCCGTGCTTTCAATCGTGATCCGCTTCGCGTAGGAGCCGGCCAGCGTGTGCGCGCCAAGCACCACTTCGATGGTGCTCGTCTCGCCCGGCTTCAACTCCATCCGATCGGCCGTTACCGACGTGCAGCCGCAGCCGCGGTCCAGCCGCTTGATCTTCAGCCGTGCGTCCCCCCCGTTACGGACGGCGTAACGCGCCACCTTCTGTTCCGAAGCCAGGTGCCGCCCGAAATCCACCGTTCGTTCGCCCACGAGCTCGATGCGGCCGCCGCTGTCCGGCTCCGCGCGCGCCGCGCAGGCGCAGGCCCACACCAGACAAGCCAGGAGTGAGCGGTAGCCGGAATATGAAGCGTGTTGAGACGGCGTCAATTTCATCGGTCCGACTGCATTGTAGGCGGCCGGACACATCATGGAAAAGGAAAAACAGCCCGACAGGGCCGGGAAGGAAAAGGAAAGACTCTCGCCCCGCCTCCGGGCGGGGCGAGAGTCAACAGGACGAACGGCGGCTCCCCGACGAACGTCGGGGAGTCGGCGTGTTCCTAGAACTGCACCACCTCGTGCATCTTGAAGATGGGCATAAACATGCAGATGACGATGCCGCCGATGATCACGCCGAGGAAGACGATGAGCAGCGGCTCCATCAGCGACATGAGCCCCTCGAGCATGGTCTCGACCTCGTCGTCGTAGAAGTCGGCGATATTCTGCATCATGTCGTCGATCTTGCCCGTCTTCTCGCCGGCGGCGAGCATGTGGATCAGCAGCCGGGGGAAGAAGGGGCATTTGACCAGCGCGGTCGAGAGCGGCTCGCCGCGCTCCACCGTCAGGCGCGATTCCTTGATCGCCTTGCCCAGCACCTTGTTGCCCGTGGCCCCGGCCACGATCTCCAGCGTGCTGAGGATCGGCACGCCGCTGCGGCTGAGCTGCGCGAACGTGCGCGCAAAGCGGCTGATCGCCACCTTCTGCGTCAGCATCCCGATCACCGGTATCTTCAGCGCCAGCTTGTCCATCGCGTAGGCGCCCGCCGGCGTGTTGCGCCACTTCTTGAAGGCCACGATCCCCGCGATCAGGATCACCGACACGATCAGCGCGTTGTGCCGGATCAGCCCGCTGAGATCCACCAGAAACTGGGTCGGGCCCGGCAGTTCCGCGCCGAAATCGGCGAACATCTGCGAGAAGACCGGCACGATGAAGATGATCATCAGCGCCGCGATGCCCAGCGCGATGCACAGCACGATGACCGGGTAGGCCATCGCCGACTTGACCTTGCGCTTCAACCGCGCGCTGGACTCCAGGAACCCCGCCACCCGCGCCGCGGTCTCCGCCAGCTGACCGCTGGTCTCACCCGAGCGGATCATGTTCACGTACAGGTCCTCGAACACGTCCGGGAAGTTCAGCAGCGCCTCGGAAAAGCTGGCGCCGCCCTCGATCGACGCTTTCAGCCCTTCGATCACGATCTTGAAGTTCTTGTTGCCCGTCTGCTCGTGCAGCCCGTCGAGCGTCGCCACGATCGACATGCCCGCGCCCAGCATCGCCGAGAGCTGCCGCGTGAACGCCGGCAACTCCTTGTTCCGAATCTTCTTCGCCCCAGGCGTCTTCTTGCGCTTG
>JAFGHX010000217.1 GCA_016929905.1 Kiritimatiellia bacterium | reverse complement strand
TGTCGTCCTGTTCGCCTGCGCGGCGTAAGACTGCGGTTCGCCAGTCGCCGCGATACGGCTGTGCCAGCAGATTAGGGCGAAAGATTAGGGCGAAAGATTAAGGCGGAAGACAAGGATCTCACTGACGGTCCCCTAATCTTTTGCCCTAATCTTTCGCCTTAATCTCTGCTCACGCCGCGAATCCATCCTCCTCACCCGCGGGACGGACCTTCGGAAGCATGTCCTCTCATCTGCCAGAACGGGAAATGGGGACGGGCTGGAAAGCCCGTCCCACGGGGGATCGGCAAAGCCTGCGACTCCCGAACGAACGCCGCGAAGTCACGCGAGGATGTCGATGAGATGGCCGAGCATCTCGTCGTGCGTGCGCAGCGAGTAGACGTTGGCGGCGAGGCAAGCCAATAGCGCTTTCTGATCTTGGGAATTTCTGGTCGCTGCCACCGTTTCGCAACCGGGCCGGCGGGCCGGGGCGTGCCGACTCCGGCCATCAGGTGCGCTCGAACCGGCCGCTCTCCCACTCGTTGGCACTGATGGAACGCTTCAAGCGAAAGCCATGCGTCTCATACACCCTGCGGACCATCGGGAACTGGGGACTGAGTATGCCGGCCAGGAGCAGGGCACTGCCCGGCCGCTCGGAGACGGAGGCGGCTATGCTCACGGCGAACTCGCAGATGATATCGGCCAGGATGTTGGCGATCACGACGTCATACCGGCGAGTCGCGCAGAATTCCGTCAGATCCCCCCTGCCGCAGCGCGCCCGGTCCGCCACGCCGTTTCGAGCCACGTTCGTTTTCGCGGCCTTGACGGCAACGGGATCGCTATCCAGTCCCACGACGGGCGAAAACCCCAGCTTGGCCGCCGCCACGCAAAGGATTCCCGAACCACACCCGATGTCCAACACCGACCCGGCCATCCCCTCTCTGCCGAGCTCGTCCAGGAACCGGAGACAGGCGCGCGTGGTGGGATGCTGCCCGGTCCCGAAACTCATGCCGGGATCGATCTCGACGACGCAGTCCCCCGCCTTCGGCAAGAAGGCGCACCAGGAGGGCCGCACGACGATCCTGTCCGAGACGCGCTCCGGCCGGAAGTACTTCTTCCAGCTCTCCGCCCAGTCCTCCCTGTGCACCCGGCGGATAGCAATGCGGCCGGCCGCGATCGGGAGGTCTTTGAGCATCGCGCGGACCCGTTGCCTGGCGGCGACCGCCTCGGCTCGTGTTTCGAAGAACGCCTGCACCCTCGGCCGGTCGCCGCGCGCGTCCTGCCAGGCGCTGACCGCCAGGTCCAGTGCGGGCAGCACCTCGCACAGCACGGCCGCCCCATCAAGGTCCGTCTCGATACACAGCGCGAACAGAGCCTCGTCCGACGCCGGTGAACATGGGGCCGCCGTCATTCGCCCACCCTCTCTCGTCCAGCGTGAGCCCGCACACATCCCGCACGGCTCGCGCGATCGCCAATCGTCAATCGTCAATCCCCAATCCCCACCCCTCCTACCCCGCCTCGCGCACAATGGAGTTGCGCTGCACGCCGAGCCCCTCGACGCCGAGTTCGATCGTATCTCCCGGTTTGAGCACGATCGGATCTTTGCGGGCAGACCCGACGCCGGCAGGAGTACCGGTCGCGATAATGTCGCCGGGCAGCAGGGTCGTCGCCCGGCTGATGTAGGCGATGATCGTGGGGATATCGAAGATCAAATCCGCCGTTGTGCCCTCCTGGAGCACGGCATCGTTCACCTTGGAGTAGAGGCGCAGGCTGTTCACGTCAGCCACGTCGTCCGGGGTGACGAGCCAGGGCCCGATCGGGCAGAACGTATCGGGACTCTTCCCACAGAACCACTGCTGGCCCCGGCGCTGCACATCGCGATCGGTGACGTCGTTCAGGACCATGTAGCCGGCGATACAGCCGGCGGCCTGCTCGGCGCCGGCGCGCCGGGCCGTCGTGCCGATGACCAGGGCGAGTTCGACCTCCAGATCGACGGTCCGCGCCTCACGCGGCAGAACGATCGGATCGTGCGGTCCGTTCAGAGCCGTACCCGCCTTGCTGAAGACGACGGGCACCTCCGGCACGCCGGAGGCGAATTCCTTTGCGTGCGCCGCGTAGTTCTTGCCCAGACACATGATCTTGCCAGGCCGCGCCACCGGCGGGCCAAGCCGCACACCGTCCGCCGGAATGAGGGTTCGTTTCGCCTCCGTCAGCAGGTTTCGGACGCGCGCCGGCCCGTGGTGCGCGAAGAAGTGCTCGTCGTAGTCCTCGATATCGAACGCCATCGCCCGCACGTCCAGAATGCTCGTCTGGCCGGCCGCGGGCACGTTTTCGAGCAAAACCCCCGGCTTTTCCGCACCCCGCTCGCCAAATCTGACCAGTTTCACGGTCGTTTCCTCCGAAAAAGACCCGTCCAGGAACACCCCCTGACACCGAATGGCGCTAAGATAAGGCGCTCTTCGGACGAGCAGAACAGCCCTTACGGCCGGAGGCCGATCAGCCTGCGGCTGAACGGGCTTGACTACGAACGGCTTGTCGCCGGAGCAAGGCCGTTCGTAGTCAACGCCGTAAGGCGTGTCCGCCTTATCTTAGTGCCATTCCCCCCTGACACCGAAATCGACGCCCAGCAGGGCGCGCTTCTCCGACACGCCGCCTTCCGGCCTCGGCTTGCGCCGTCGCTTCCGGCTATGGCGGCACGCAGTCTGAGAAGCCGGCCCCACCCAAACCGCCCGGCGCCGGCCAAGAAGCTGACAAACGGAGTCGTTCTTGTCGAGAACTTTTGGTACATTATCCTGTTCTTGGGTCCGATCCGGCCGATAATGTCGTTTTTCTGTAACGATCGGGTCTCTACGGAAGAGCTATCATGGTGACCGACAACGAGCAATTCACGCGCCACTGGACGCAGGCGCAACCCGTTGTAGCCGGCTACATCAGCTCGATGGTCACGGATTTCCATGAGGCCGAAGACCTGTTGCAGGACGTGGCCGTGGTGCTGCTGCGCAAGTTCGGGGAATACGACAGCCGCCGCCCGTTCGTGGCGTGGGCGCTGGGCGTGGCGCGCTACGAGATCCTGTCCTCGCGCCGCGCGCACGCACGCAGTTTCCTGAGCTATCGCCCGGAAGTGGTCGATGCGGTGACGGAATCCTACGCGGAAATGGCGCCCGAACTGGACGCGCGGGCCGCCGCCCTGCGGCGGTGCCTGAGTCGGGTGAAAGGGCGCGGCCTGAAACTGCTCCAGTTCCGGTACGAGAAGGCGCTGAAGCCGCGCGAGATAGCGGAGCGTGTGAACATGAAGGCGGGCGCGGTGCGGGTGATGCTGACGCGCGTCCGAGACGCGCTGCGCGCGTGTATCGAAAAGCACGTCTCGCCCGGGGGACACATGTCGTGACGCAGCGGCCGCAATTTCTGGAAGCCTATCTGGACGGCGAGATGACGCCGGAAAAGGAGCTGCAGCTTCTGGACTGGCTGGCCGCCGCCCCCGCGAACGTGCGCCTGTTCGTGCGCGAAACGCATATGCACAGAACGTTGCGCGACGCGCTCGCGGCCATGCCCTTGCAGCAGACCGAACCGCGCCGGCCGCGTCGGAAGCCGGCCCGCACGAAGACGGCGATGTGGCTGCTGGCCCAGACGGGAGCGCCGCCGAAGAAGAAGCGCGGCGCGCCGCCGTTCCCCGCGCCGCGGCATGCGCCGGTTCCGGACCTGGAACCGGTTGACGCCGGCCCGCCCTCGCGCCTGGCGAAACTGCAAGCCGTGCGCGCGCGGGCCAAGCGGACCCGGCTCTGGTGGGCCGGGGCCGCGGCCGCGGCCGTCCTGGTGCTGGCCGCCGAGCTGCTGTTTCACCCGTTCCGCGACCATATCGCGCCTTCGCTGGCGGGCGGGCGCCCGAGCCTGGCGCGTGTTGCGCATACCGAAGGCGACGTGTATGTGGTTCGGAACGGCGCACGAACGCCGGCGGTGCCGGGCGACGCGCTGTTCGAAGGCGACGGCCTGCTCACCGCCGGGCGCGTGGGCGCCGCGCTGCTCACGTGCCCGGATGCCACCACGCTGGCGCTCGCGGCCGAAACCGAAATTCTGCTGGCCGCACCCCGCTCCCGCGCCGTGCCCGCGCCCGCGCGCAACGCGCTGCGGCACGTCCGGCTCGCCGCCGGCGCGCTGATCGTGCAGGCCGCGAAACGCCCGCCCGGCGCCGAGTTGGCGTTCACCACGCCGCACGCCGCGGTGACGGTGCTCGGCACCCGCCTCACGCTCGTTGCGCGCCGCAACGCCACGCGCGTGGAAGTCGTCACCGGCCTGGTCCGTGTCACCTGCGCACAGTCCGGCCAGACCGGCGTGCTCAAGCAGGACACCTACGCCGTCGTCAAGGACACGATCGTCGTGGCCGCGCGGCCCGACCTGGCCCGGCACTATGCCGCCGGCCTGCTCGCGCTCTACACCTTCGACGAACCCAGCGGCGATCTCCTGCGCGACGTCTCCGGGCTCATCCCCCCGCTCAGCCTGCGCATCACCGATCCCGCCTCCGTTATGCGACTGCCGGACGGCGGGCTCCGACTGCTCGCCCCCACCCTCGTCGCCTCGGAAGTCCCCGCGGAGAAGATCACGCACGCCTGCCGCGGCAGCGGCGAGATCGCCATCGAAACCTGGCTCCGCCCCGCAGAGGACATGGCCCATGCGCCAACGGCAGGCGAGCGCGGCCAGATCAGCCCGCGCCGCATCGTGACCATCTCCTCCGACTACGGAAACCGCGACTTCACGCTCGGACAAAGCGGCACCGACTACATGGTGCGCCTGCGTACCACCGCCACCGATGCCGGCGGAGTGGGCGACCGGCAGAAAGGGTACCTGCTCAGCGTCCCCGTCGGCCCCGCCATCGCCTCACGCACCCACCTCGTCGTCACCTACGACAGCCTGGGCGTCTTGCGCCTCTACCTTAACGGCCGGGAAGCCGGCATGAAGGTCGTCAAAGGGAAACTCTCCAACTGGGATCCGTCCTTCCGGCTCGGACTCGGTTCCGAGTTCGGGCCCTACGGCAATACCTGGCTCGGCGATCTCTATATGGTCGGCTTCTACAGCCGCGCGCTCAGCCCCCCGGAAGTGCGCGAACACTACGAAGCCGGTTTGGCCCATCAGAGCTTGAACTGGCGATAGCCTGGATTCGCATTTTCTACAAAGCGAGAAGCCGCGTTCGCAGAAAGGAGAAGCCCCTCGCGCATATCCGGCAAGGGCTATACAAGATATTGTAGGGAGGGGGAGCAAAGAAGGCAGAGGCGGCGCGTTTGGCGCGTCTTGTGAACGGAGGGCAGCCGGTTGGCGCGGTTCTTGCTGCGAAATCAAGCGGACAAGTCGAGGATTTGGAACGATGAACTTGGCGAAATGTCGACGGCTGTTTCTGATGGCGTTGGTGTCGGGCCTGGCGGCGCTGCAGACGGCGCCGTGTTCGGCGGAGGTTCTGCTGGCGCGCGGCACGAGTTGGAAGTACCGGAAGGGGACGGCTGAGGCGTCGGAACCGCGCGGCGACTGGCGCGAGGCCGACTTTGCCGACGCAGGCTGGTCCTCGGGCCAGGCACCGGTCGGCTACGGGGAGACGGACGTCGCGACGATTCTGACGGACATGCAGGGCCGCTACACGTGCATCTTCCTGCGCAAGACATTCACCGTCGCGAGCATGCCCCCCGAGATGCGTCTTCGCGCGAGTGTGGACTACGATGATGGGTTCATGCTGTGGATCAACGGCGAGCAGGTCCTGGAGAAGAACGAGCCGGACGGCGAGCCGCTGTACAGCTCGCTGGCATCGGAGGACCACGAGTCGGGCGTTTTCGAGGACACAGAGCTCTCCGATCCGGACGACTACCTGGAGCTGGGCGAGAACGTGGTCGCCGTGCAGGTGTTCAACCGGGATCCGGGCAGCAGCGACTGCAAGATCGACGTGGAGCTGGTCTCGTATCTGCGGGTAGCGGACACGACGTTCAGCCAGGATCGCGGCTTTTACGACGCGGCCTTTTCGGTGACCATTTCGACGGCGACGCCGGGCGCGACGATCCGCTACACGACCGATGGGAGCCTGCCGACGGCGACGCACGGCACGGCGGGCGGCACGAACGCCGTGGTCCAGATTTCGACCACGCGCTGCCTGCGCGCGGCGGCCTTCAAGGGCGGATATGAACCCACCGACTGCGACACGCAGACGTACATCTTCCTCGATGACGTGATTCACCAGCCGCGCAACCCGGCCGGTTTTCCGTCGATGTGGGGCGGCACGTACCAGACGCCAGTGACGGCCGACTACGAGATGGACCCGCAGGTGGTGAACGATTCGCGCTACAGCGGCACGATCGAGAACGATCTCAAGACGCTGCCTTCGATGTCCGTCGTGTGCGATCCGGACGACTTCCTCGGGTCGATGGGGTTCTACTCCAACCCCACGGGCGAATGGGTCAACGCGAGCCTGGACTGGTCGCGGGCCTGCTCGCTGGAACTGATCGATCCGGCCGGCCTGGAGGGGTTCCAGGTCGACTGCGGGATCAAGGTGGCAGGGGCTGGCTTCCGCAACATGGACCTCACGCGCAAGAAATCCATGTCGCTCGTGTTCAAGAGCCAGTACGGCCCGGGCAAGCTGCGCTACCCGCTCTTTTCGGACTCGCCGATTGAGCAGTTCGACAACATCAATCTGCGCTCGGGCGGCAACGATTCGTGGGCGTTGTTCCCGACGACGGGCCAGTTCGCGCGCGACCAGTGGGGCCGCGAGGTGCAGCGCGACATGGGCTGGATGGCCTCGCACGGCCGGTTCATGCACCTGTACATCAACGGGCTGTACTGGGGGCTGTTCAACCTGACGGAGCGCATCACGCAAAACACGCTGGCGGAAACCTACGGCGGCGAGAAGGAAGACTACGACATCCTCACGGGGCTGTTCCGCGAGTCGCCTTATTACCAGGCGAAAGACGGCGACACGACGGCGTTCGACGAGGTTATCCGCCTGCGCGACACGGACCTGTCCGTTACGGCGAACTACGAGGCGATGCAGCAATGGCTGGACGTACCGCAGATGATCGACTACCTGATCGTGGCCATCTACCAGCCGCATCTGGACTGGGACTACTACTACAGCCCGCACTGGACGTTCAACAACATCCGGTTCGCCCGCAAGAGCCGCAACCGCATGCCGGGCGACATGCAGTTCCAGTTCTTCATCTGGGACATCGAGCACAGCATGGAGATCAACCTGGCGTCCACCGACAAATCGGCGACGGCGGGCCCGTGGGCGGTGCATCAGAACCTGACGGCGAACCGCGACTACAAGGTTCTGTTCGGCGACCACGTGCACCGGCATCTGTTCAACACCGGCGTACTGACGCGCGACCGGGCGAAGGCGCGCTACGCGGACATTGCCGCGCTGATCGACCGCGCGGTGGTCGGCGAATCCGCGCGCTGGGGCGACATGCCGATCGGGCCGAAGACGGGCGACACGCTCACGCAATGGACCAACTACTTCGCCCGCACGGGCGGCGGGACCTGGACCGACTATCACGCGCGCACGCGCGACGACGAATGGATCCCGGAACGGGACCGGCTGCTGAACCAGTTCCTGCACAACCGCACCGCGTCGGTTCTGTCTCAGTTCAAGGTGCGCGGCTTGTATCCGAGCAGCGCGGCGGCGCCCTCCTTCCACCAGCACGGCGGCGCGATCGCGGCCGGGTTCCGGCTCACGATGTCCGTGCCCGGCTACACCGTCTACTACACGACGGACGGGACGGACCCGCGCCTGCCGGGCGGCACGCGCGCGGGCGGCGCGCTGCCGTACGCGGGCCCGGTCCCGCTGACGCGGACGACGCACGTGAAGGCGCGCGTGTGGAAGACGGCGGCCACCTGGAGCGCGGCGAACGCGGCCACGTTCAACTTCACGGGCCACCACAGCAAGATCCGGATCACGGAGATCCTGTACAACCCGCTCGGCGGCGGCGACTACGAATTCGTCGAGATCGGCAACACCGGCACGAGCACGCGCGGGCTGTCCGAGATGACGTTCACCGGCATCCGTTACACGTTCCCGCCCGGCACCGAGCTGGCGGCGGGCGAGAGGCTCGTGCTGGCGAACAACCTCGCGGCGTTCACCAACCGGTACCCCGGCGTCGCCGTGTTCGGGACCTACCGCGGCGGGCTGAGCAACGGGGGCGAACGGCTCGCGCTGCTCGATTCCGACGGGCTGACGGTCACCTCCGTGCGCTACAACGACAAGGCGCCCTGGCCGGAAACGGCGGACGGCGACGGGTTCTCGCTTACGCTTGCCGATCCCGACAACGCCTCGAACGAGGCCGACAACTGGCGCGCCAGCAATCTGATCGGCGGCTCGCCGGGCTATGACGACGGCGCGCCCTACCGCGTCGTGATCAGCGAAGCGCTGACCCATACGGATCTGCCGCAACTCGACGCGATCGAGCTGCACAACGCCGGGACGGCCGGCGTTGACATCGGCGGCTGGTACCTCAGCGACAGCGCGCTGGCCTACAAGAAGTTCCCGATCCCGGGCGGGACGGTGCTGGCGGCGGGCGGCTACGTCGTGTTCGACGAGTCGGACTTCAACACCGACACCAACAACCCCGCCTGCTTCGGGCTCGATTCGCACGGGGACGACATCTATCTCACGAAGTGGGACACGAACGGCCATCTCCAGTACCTGGCGGACGCGCGGTTCGGCGGCGCGCCGAACGGGGTGGCGTTCGCCCGCTACGTACGGACGGACGGCGAGCCCGATTTCGTGGAACAGGCCACGCCCCACACGCTCGGCGCGGCGAACGCGGCGCCGCGGGTCGGGCCGGTCGTGATCAACGAGCTGATGTACCATCCGGCGGACGGCGAAGAGGAGTTCATCGAGCTGGTCAACGTATCGGACCAGACGCTCAGCCTTTTCGACGCGAACCACCCGTCGAACACGTGGCGGTTGGGCGCGGCGGTGGACTATGCCTTCCCGCAGGGGGCGGCCCTGGGCGTGCGCGAATGCGCGCTGCTCGTGCCGACCAATGCCGCGGCATTCCGGGCCCGATACGGAATCCCGGCCGAGGTGCAGGTATTCGGGCCCTACACCGGCCGGCTCAGCAACGGCGGGGAGAGCGTAAAGCTCTACCGGCCGGACACGCCCGATGAGAACGGCGTGCCGTGGATCCTGGTCGACCGCGTCCAATACAACGACAATGCGCCCTGGCCGGAAAACGCGGACGGCGACGGCCCCTCGCTGGAACGGCAGGACCCGGCCGCCTACGGGAACGACCCCGTCAACTGGGCGGCGAGCCTGAATGCGGGCGGCACGCCGGGCGCCGCCAATTCCGGCGGGCTGGTCTCGCGGACCGCGGGCTGGAAGTATGAGGACAACGGCACGGACCTGGGCACGGCCTGGCGCGATCCGTCCTATGCCGACGCCGCGTGGCGGGGCGGCAACGCGCCGCTCGGCTACGCCGACGTCGGGCTCTACCCGGACCTCGACACGGAAGTGGACTATGGCGACGATCCGAACGACCGTCACATCACCACCTACTTCCGGAAGGCGTTCACCCTAGCCGCCGACCCGGACAGCGTGACGAACCTGGCCCTGTACGCCCGGTACGACGACGGGTTCGTGGCGTATCTGAACGGGCAGGAAGTGGCGCGCGGCTCCATGCCGGGCGGGGCGGTCACCTACGCGACGACGGCGACCAGCCACACGGCCACGGACTACGAACTGTTCGATCTGGGCGCGCACATCGGCAAACTGGCGCAGGGCGTCAACGTGCTGGCCGTCGAAGTGCACCAGTCCGGACCGGGCAGCAGCGACCTGTTCATCGACATGGAACTGCGCCATGCCGCGCGGCCGCCCTCGCTGAACGTGCCGGCCGCCCCGAGCGGCCTGAGCGCGAGCGCCGTGTCGGCCAGCCGCATCGATCTGAACTGGACCGACAACAGCACGAACGAGGACGGGTTTCTGATCGATCGGCGCCAGAGCGGCGCGTCGGAATGGCTGCGAGTCGCCACGCTCGGCAGCAACGTCACCTCCCGCGCCGATTCGGGGCTCGCCTCGGGCACGACATTCTACTACAAGGCCAAAGCCTACAACGCGGACGGGAACTCGGATTACACCGCGGTGGCGAGCGCCACCACACTGCAAGGCCCGCCGGCCGCGCCGTCGGGCCTCGCGGCGGCGGCCGCCGGCCTCACGCGCATCAATCTGAGCTGGCAGGACAACAGCGGCAACGAGGACGGGTTCGCCATTGCCCGCCAGCGCGACGGAAGCGGCACCTGGGTGCAGGCGGGTGCGGTTGGCGCGGACGTCACGACCTACGCCGATTCGGGGCTGGAGCCCGGCACGCTGTACACCTACAAGGTGCAGGCCACCAACGCCGTCGGCGTCTCGGCCTACTCCGCCCAGGCCGCGGCCACCACGCCGCTGCCCGCCGTCGAATTCGGCGCGGGCGCCTCGCAGGGCAGCGAGGCCGTTTCGCCCGCCTGGCTCGCCGTGACGCTGAGCGCGGCCTCCCCGCAGCTCGTCACGGTCGACTACGCCGCCACGGGCGGCAGCGCCACGGGCGGCGGCGCCGACTATTCGCTCGCCGCCGGCACGCTCTCCTTCACGCCCGGCCAGACGGCGCAGGCGATTTCGCTCGCCATCCAGGACGACGACCAGGAAGAGGCCGACGAGACGGTGGTGGTCACGCTGTCGAACCCGGCCAACGCGGCGGCGGGCGCGCGCATGGCGCACACCTACACGATCCAGGACAACGACACGCTGTTCACCGCCTGCAACGACCTGGCCTGGGAGGCCGGCCAGTTGACCAACCGGATCACCTGGTACACCCCCACCGGCACGCCGAGCGGGCTGCTGGTCGACCACACGACGGGCGAACCGACGCCCGTTACGCTGACGGTCAGCGGCGGAGCCGGCATCTCCAGTTGGATGCCCGCGCACCCGAACGCCGGCACCGACGCGCACACGGTGTTCGACGGCGCGGTCGACTGCAACGCGTTCATCAGCTACGGCGAGAACCTCGTGCTGACCTTCTCCGGGCTGGACCCCAGCGTTCGGTACGAATGCGTGCTGTACAGCAACCGCGGCGAGCCATCCTACACGGACCGGCGCGCGACGGCCACCCTCTCCGACGCCGACGCGTTCGAGAACCACAGCACGCCGGGCGCGGAGTTCGACAATATCGACGATCCGTCCGCCACCGTTGTCTGCGGCTACAACACGGTGAACGGCTACGTGGCGCGGTTCAAGCATATCGCGCCGGGTTCCGACGGCGACATGGTCCTCACCGTCGGCGACAACATCAGCAAGTTCTACGCCAACGCCGTCATGCTCAAGGCGGGCTCGGGCCCGGCGCTGCCGGGCGTGGCGTTTGCCGGCTCGACGTCGGGCGCGGACGAGGCGGCCGGCTCGGCCGCCATCCCGGTGACGCTGACCGGGTCTGCCACGAACACGGCAACCGTCAACTATGCCGTAACGGGCGGCACGGCCACCGGGGGCGCGGACTACTCGCTGTCGGCGGGTACGCTGACGTTCGCGCCCGGCCAGACGAGCCGGAACATCACGCTCGCCCTCATCGACGACGGGGAGGAGGAATCGGACGAGACGGTCGTCCTCACGCTGAGCAGCCCGGTCAACGCGGTGCTCGGCGCCGGCTCGATCCACACCTGCACGATCACCGACGACGACGCGCCGGTCCCGGCCGACGTGTACACCGCATTCAACGATCTGGGCTGGCTCGCCGGCCAGCTTGCGCTGAACATCACGACGAACTCGACCGGCAGCGTGCCGCTCGTCGACTACGCGACCGGCGCGGCCGCCGGCCCGACGCTCACGATCGGAGGGGCGGGCGGCGTCGCGAGCTGGACGCCGACGAACCTCACCGCGGGCACCGACGCGTACGCGTGCTTCAACGGCAAGGTGGATTGCGACGGGTTCATCTCGACGGCGGCGGACCCGATCGCCCTCACGTTCAGCGGGCTGGCCACCAATCTCGGCTACGAACTCGTCGTCTACGGGAACCGGGCGGGCGGGTATCTGGACCGGCTGGCGACGGTGACGATATCGGACGTGGCCGCTTTCGAGAACCAGAGCTCCGCGGGCGCGACGTTCGCCGGCCCGACGGATCCGGCCGTGACGATCTGCAACGGCGAGAACACCGCGAACGGGTATGTCGCGCGGTTTGCGGGCGTCGCCTGCGGCGCCGACGGCGATATCGTGCTGACGCTGAGCCTGGCAGGCGGAAGTACCGCGTACTTCAACGCGGTCATGCTCCGCGCATACAATCCGGCCGGGCGCAACGTGAAGATCGCGCAGGGCGCCACTTGGCGCTACCGCAAGGGCACGGCGGAGGCCACCGCGCCGCCGGCCGCCTGGCGGCTGCCGCCGTTCGACGATTCCGGCTGGGCGAGCGGCACGGCCCCGCTCGGGTACGGCGCGAGCGGCTGCGCCACGGTCCTGACCGACATGCAGTACAGCTACACCTCTTTCTTCATGCGCCGCGCGTTCCAGATCGGCAGCCCGGCCCTGGTCCAGGACCTGCGGCTCTGGGCCCGGTACGACGACGCGTTCGTCGTGTGGGTGAACGGCGAGGAGGTCGCACGCGTCAACGCGCCCGGCGCACCCGGCACGTTCCTGCCGTTCGACACGCTCGCCAGTGTCTCGACGAACGACGCCCAATGGTCCGCCGTGCTGGCGGGCGACGCGCTGCCGGCGCTGCGGCCCGGCACGAACGTGGTGGCCGCTCAGCTCTTCAACGCGCAGGCCGACAGCAGCGACGCGGTGCTCGAGTTGGAACTGTCCGCCGCGGAGGGGAGCCTGGCCGCCAACGACGGCGACGGGGACGGCATGCCCGACGACTGGGAGCACGCGCAGCTCGGCGGGACGGGCCAGTCAACGGAAGGCGACGCCGACAACGACTCCCTCTCGAACATGGACGAGTTCGTGGCGGGCACCGATCCCGACAGCGCCGCCGCCGTGTTCCGGGTCGAGCTGTCCGCCGCGGACGGCCAGCTCGTCGTCTCATTCCCCACCCTGGCCGCGTCGGGCACCGGCTACGACGGGCTCAGCCGGCGCTACACGCTCGAGCGGCGGCTCGGCCTCTCGGAAAGCGCCGTGTGGACCGCCGTCCCGGGCTACGCCGGCATTCCGGGCGCGGGCCAGACGGTGAGTTATACCAATACCGCCGGCGACGCCGTCCAGATCTACCGCGCGAAGGTCTGGCTCATCCGGGAATGAGCGGAAAGACGACGGGGGTGAAGCGCGGGCGGGAATCGAATGCGGTGCGAATGGAGGGCTGCCTGTCCGCCTGTGGCGGACAGGCAGCCCTCCATCGGAAAGAACACCAAACGTTCCTGGCGAATTGACAACGGACTCCGAACCCGGCGCTGGAGGCGAGCGTCGCTATCGCGCCGCAGCCTCAGCGCCACCGTTCGGGCCGCTCGCAGCGCGGCCCTGCAACCTGCCGCGCATCCGTACAATATGTCTGTCTCGGCCGCCACGCGAGGCGCGACTCCGCGCCGGCACGTTGCCGGGCCGCGACACCCCGCATCACTCGCCCGATTCCTCGGGCGTGATCTCCTCCGGCCCGATCGCCCAGCGGTCGCGGAGTTGCTCGGGTGTCGGGAGGAGCCCGCCCGTGTCTTTGCGCACGTGGATCTCCGCTGCCCTGGCCGCCGCGTCGCCCCATCTGGCCCGCACCCTCTCCACACCGCCGGTATGATGCCGGAACCGGCGATGCACGGGCCCATACTCCGGCTGAAGCTCGTCCAGCCACTCGTGAACATGCCGGAACGGCGCCCCGAGTTCGGCCTCACAATCCCGGCAATGTTCTTCAAGGCTCGCCACGACGGCCTTTCCCTCCGCGCGTCTCGTGCGCGCACGCGCGCGCATTCCGGCTATTCCGGGCGCGTACGCGCGCCCTTGCGGATGGCTTCGAGGCGGGCCGCCATGTCGGCCGCCAGCTCGGGCCGTTCCGCCGCCACGTTCCGGATCTGCCCGATATCCTGCGACAGATCGTAGAGCTGCGGGTCCGGCGAATTGCCGAGTTCGATATTCGTGTTCGTGTTCATCGCGGGGCCGTCATGCGGGGGAATGAACACCCAGTCGCCCTTGCGGTAGACGGTCTTCGCCCTCGTGCCTTCCGTAACCAGTTCATCGCGGCCGGCGGCGCCGCGGCCGAGCAAGGCGTCCAGAACGTTCAGGCTGTCCGGGCCTTCGTTCGCGCCAAGCGGCTGCTCCACCATGGCGGCAAAGGAAGCGAGGAAATCGACATGACAGACAACGGCCTGCGATTCACCCGGCTCGACATGGCCCGGATAGCTGAGCATGAAGGGGACCCGCGTGCCGCCGTCGAACAGGCTGTACTTGCCGCCGCGCAGGGGGCCGGCGGCTTTGTGCGTCCCTTTCAGCTCTTCCGCCCGGTCCTCGTACCCGTCGTCGAGCACCGGCCCGTTGTCGCTCGAGAAGATGACAATCGTGTTCTCCCGGATACCCAGCCGGTCCAACGCGCGGAGCAGTTCCCCGACACACCAGTCCATTTCGACAATCACATCGCCGCGCGCGCCCAGCGCCGTGGCGCCTTTGAAGCGCGGCCCCGGCAGACGCGGCACGTGCGGCTGGTGAAACGCGTAGTAGAGGAAGAAGGGGCCCGCCTTGTTCTCGGTGACGAACCGGACTGCGTTCTCCAGGAAGACTTCCGCCATGGTTTCATCGGTCCAGCGGGCGGCCGCGCCGCCGCGCATGTGGCCGATGCGGCTGACGCCGTTGACGATCGTGCCGTCATGGCCGTGGCTGTACTTCATCGTGAGCAGCTCGGGATTGTGCCGGCCCGTCGGCTGGCCCGGGAACGCCTTGTTCCAGTCGTAGGTCACCTCTATGGGGTCGTTGGCATCGAGGCCGACCACTCGCCGGTCCTGCACATACACGCACGGGACGCGGTCGTTGGTCGCCGCCATGATGAAGGAGGAATCGAAGCCCACGTCGTTCGGGGTCACGCTGATCGCCCGGTTCCAGTCCAGATCGCCACGCCCGAGCCCCAGATGCCACTTGCCGACAACGCCGGTCTTGTACCCGGCCCGGCGCAGCATGCCGGGCAGCGTTGGCGTGGCGGGCTCGATAATGATCGGCGCGTCGCCGGCCAGGATGGCGGCGCGCGGATTGCGCCACGGATACGAGCCGGTCAGCAGACTGTAACGCGACGGCGTACAGGTCGCCGCGGTCGCGTAGCCCTGCTGGAACCGTATGCCCTCCGCGGCCAGGCGATCGAGGTTGGGCGTGGGAATGCTCGAGGCACCGTAACAGCCGATGTCCCCGAACCCGAGATCATCCGCATACAGTATGACGATGTTGGGGCGATTCGTCCTGTCTGACATGTGGCACCCTCCGTTCCTGAACGCGAACCGTGTCTGAGGCGGCGTCGTACGTGCCGGTCAGGATACCCCAGAGGGGCAATCGGATTCAAGCCGCGGTGTGCCGGCCGGGCCGGGGCCGGCGTTCGCTGAACGCCGCCCTACTCCCCGACGGGCCGTGAGCTCGGGGGTCAGACCCGCGAATCGGGCCTTCCTTTTTGCCCGGATCTGGCTCAGAATGCTGCCGCGGCCGCCGTGAATGTGCACGTTTCCGCCTCTCGTCCGAATTGTAGGGGAACACGCCGATGTCCAACGCGAATGAGGAACATGAGGTCTTTGTCCGGGTGTTGGAGCACCGGGCCGCGATCATGGCCGTGATCGTGGCGATGACCCGCGATTTTGACGCGGCCGAAGACATCTTCCAGGAGACGGTCCTGGAGATCGTGCGCAGCCGGGATCGGTTCGATGAAACGGCCGATTTCGCGAGTTGGAGCAAGGGGATCGCGCGGCACATGGTGATGCGGCACTGGGACGCCGTGAAGCGCAAACCCACGCCGCTGGAGCAGGACACGCTGGAATACCTCGCGGACGTCGCGCAGGACGAACCGGACGAGGATGTGTGGGAGCGGGAACGGAAAGGGCTCCGAAAATGTCTGGAACAACTCAGCGAGCGGAATCGGGCGCTGTTCCTGACACGCTACGGCCGGAATCTGAAAGGGCCGAAGCTGGCCAGGGAACTGGGTATTCGTGTGGGTTCGCTGCGGACGACGCTGATCCGAATCCGCCGGTTCCTCAGGCAATGCATCGGAACGCAAACCGTCCAGTCGACGAGTAGCGGAAACACAGCTTTGTCGTAAGCTTTGGCCTGCCACGCCGTAGCTTCTGAGCGAAGGCGGGCTGCGCCCGCCGAAGCCCTGGGCGTAGGCGGGTCGTAAGCTTTGTCGATCCCGCCGCTGCG
>JAFGHX010000216.1 GCA_016929905.1 Kiritimatiellia bacterium | reverse complement strand
GGGGGGGGGGGGGGGGGGGGGGGGGGGGGGGAAGGGATGGCTCTGATCCACTGTGATTTCTATTCCGAGGTGCTTGGGCTTGCGTCGTCCATGCTGGTCGTGCTTCCGCGCGAGAGCGGGCCCGAGATACGGGGCCGCAGGCACCCCGTTCTGTACCTGTTGCACGGGCTCTCGGACGACCATACGGTCTGGCTGCGGCAGACGGCGATCGAGCGCTACGCCGTCTCGCGCGGGCTGGCGGTCGTCATGCCCAATGTGCATCGCAGCTTCTACACGGACATGGCCTCCGGCCTGAACTACTGGACGTTCATCAGCGAGGAGCTGCCGGAGCTGGCCCGGAGTTTCTTCCCGCTCTCCGCGGAACGCCAGGCCAACTTCGTGGCCGGTCTCTCGATGGGCGGTTACGGCGCGTTCAAGCTGGCGCTGCGCTGTCCGGGCAAGTTTTCGGCGGCGGCCAGCCTGTCGGGCGCGCTGGACGTGGCCGGCATGTTCCGCGAACGCGGGGAAGACTGGCGCCGGGAACTCGCCCTGATCTTCGGTTCGGAAGAGGCCGTGGCCGGCAGCGAGAACGACCTGTTCTTCCTCGCCGAGCGGCTGGCCGGCGCGCGCGCCAGGCCGCGGTTCTACCAGTGCTGCGGAAGGTCCGACTCGCTGCTCGAGGAGAACCGGCGGTTCCGCGCACACCTGAAGCACTTGAAGTTCCGGTTCACCTACCGTGAAGGCCCGGGCGGCCACACCTGGGACTACTGGGACCAGATGATCCAGCGCGTCGTGCGCTGGCTGCCCGTAAGGTAGAAGCGGCGTCCTGTGTCCGCCATAGCCTGAAAGGCGACGGCGGGCCGCCGCTTCACCCGGGCCGACGGCCCGGTCTCCTCCCGAGGCGCTGCGCAGGCCGGCACGGCCGGCCGTGTCTGGGCAACGGCCTCTCACGGCGCCAACCACACCACCACCCGGTACCGGCTCTCCGTTTCCGCCGGGGCCACGGAATACGTAATGTCCTGGCCTGTTCCCAGGACGTCTTCATAGCCCGGTACGGCGCGCCATTTCTCGGGCATGGTGCCGGCCTGTTCCAGCGCGTAGTGCCGGCCGGTGTACCCGTCGTAGCCCGCGCCGCCGAGGGCGATGGTGTCAAACGACACCATCAGTTCCCGGCCGTTGGCCAGTCGGATCCGCACGCCGAGATACTCGGCGGCCGACTTCGGGCCGGTTCCGGCGACGAATTCCTCGAGATTCGAGTAGCCGTCCCCATCCGGGTCGGCGTCGGGCGCGCTGTCGGGCGAAGTCGTGCTGCCGAACAGCGCCTGTTCCCATGCATCGCCGACGCCGTCGGCATCGGTATCGCCGGGCATCGCCGTGTAGTCCACGTGCAGCAACGCCGCGCCAGCCGGCTTCCCGTCCCAGGCGCGCGCGACGCGCTTGCCGGTCCCCGAAATGAGCAGGACCAGCGCGTTGTCCCTCTGCCAGCCGGGCTGGTCGACGATTTCCTGGATGACCGCCGCCAAATCGGGTGTGCGCTGCGCCGCGCCCGCCTCCCCAACAATACTCCAGGCCGGCGGCGTCCACGCGACGGAGGCCGCGGTTCGCGGCCTGCCGCTCGCGTCGCATGCCGTGTCCGTGAACGGGCACGCGTCGGCTGAGGCCTCCCCGCCGATCCTGAGGGACGCGCTGAGGGAGCCGGTCTCGTCCGTTTCGAACTGGACGTGGGCGGCGGTGATCGTCGCCCCGGCCGGGATATTGACGCCCGTGAATCGCAGCCCGACGAGTTGCAGCTTCGATCCGTCCTCTGTCATCTCCAGATCGCTGCTGTCGATGTACATGGCGCCGTCCGCCTGCTCTTCAACATCGTCGGCGCCCGCGGCGATGCGTACGTCGAGCGTACCCGGCGTGACGTCGGCGATCGTGCTATCCTCGGCGATGTTGGAGTAGGGCGAGTCTCCCGCCGCATTGTACGCTTTGACTCTGTAATAGTACTTGGTGCTTCCGGACAGGCCCGTGTCCGTGAAGGTCGTGGCGTTGGCGGCGGGCTCGGCAATGCGGACCCAGGGCGTCGTGCCGCTCTGGCGGCGGTCGATCTTGAAGCCCGTCTCGTTCGAGCTGTTGTCCGTCCAGCGCAGGGCGATCCGGCTTGACCCCGCGCCCGTTGCGGTCAGCGCCGACGGCGCAGCCGGCAGCTGCGGCGCGGCGCCGATCGTTTCGGGCGGCCCCGTACCGGCCGGCGGCGCGGCGTCGTTGAGTTTCAGCACGATCTTATCCACCACGAAGCCGATGCTGCGCGAGCCGATCTTGAATTCGTGCAGGCCCGGCCCGGAGACGAGCGCGTACGTGGGGTCGTTGCGGATGTTGTCGGGCGTGTCACCGCCCGGTCCTTTCGGCAGGCTGCTCCACGCCATCGCGGCGCTGTGCGTGCGAATGCCGTCCGGCCGGGTCACGTCGTCGCTGCCGTACAGCTTCTCGCCGTCGAGCCAGACGAAACAATCGTTGCGTTCGCCCGAGACGTCGCCGGTGTACCGGCAGAACAGCCACACATAGTAGCGGCCGCCTTGCGTGAAGGTGACAGGGAAGGTGAGGCCTCCCTCGCCGCGCGGCGCGTTGTCCTGCCGTGCGGATCCGCTCACGCCCGCAACGGAGATCCAGCCCGTGATCGTGCCGGCATGCTCGGCTTCCATCGAGACGATCCCGCCTTGCTCGACAAAGCCGGCGGGCTCGGGCGGATTGTCGGTCGTCGCGTCGGCCAGCGCCGAGTACGCCGAATTGCCCGCCGCGTTGTGCGCTTTCACCTTGTAGTAATACTTCGTGGCGGGTGTGAGCGCCGTGTCGACGTGCGTGCTGACGTCCGGGCCGGTCGTCGCGATCCGGACCCAGTCGCTCGCGCCGCTCTGGCGCCGGTCGATCTTGAAGCGCTCCTCGTCGTCGCTGTTGTCCGCCCAGCGCAGATCGATCCGGGTCGACGTGACGGCCGTTGCGGACAGGGCCGAGGGCGGGGCGGGCGGCTGCGGGCCGGAGTCCATCGTCAGGAGCAGCAGCCAATCGCCGGTATCCGGCGCGCGCAGGTTCGCGCCGTCGCTCGTTGTGCCGGCCGCGCGGCGGTCGGCGGTGTTGCGCGCATTGATCCATTGCGCTGCGTACGCGCCGCCCGCGACGGCGACGTTCACCGCGCCGCCCGACTCGAGGTAGACCAGATACTGCCGGCCCGGCTCCGCGAGGCAGAACCCGTTGTCGACAAGATCCTGCCGCGGGCTCATGCGGTAGAACGGAATGGTCTCGAAGAAATCCCAGACTCTACGGATGATGTCGTGTCGCGGCTGGTTCCGGTCGGCCAGTTCCAGGCTGCCCGTGAAGCCGGACGACGAATCGCCGTCCATATCACCGAAGTTCAGAACGGTCGCCGCCATCATGATCACGTACGCGTTCTTGCGTAGATCGGTGTCCGTGTAGGCCGGATGGTTCACGTTGCCCGACCACAACGTCTCTTGCGCATAGAGCGGCTTGCTCGGATGATGGTTGCGCAGCAGGCCCGCGCTCAAAGTGGAGCGGCTGGTCGTCTTGGGGCCCTGCAGCGTGACGTAGGAGACCCAGGCGTCGTTCTTGTAGGGGAAGTCGCCCGGCTTGTTGTGGACCGAGAGCGGATGGCCGAACGCGTCGTGCTCGGCGATGTAGGCGCCGAGCCGCACGACGTCGGCCGAGTCCATCCAGCCGGTTCCCGCGTTCGGCTCCGGCCCGGCGACGTTGAGCAGGATGTTCCAATAGGCGCCGAACCGCGCCAGGGTGTATTTGACGTACTCCTTCTGCATGCTCTCGGCGGTGGGGTAGTCGGAGTCCTTGCCGAAGAACCCTGCGAACGGATAGACGAGAATACGGCGGGCAGCCAGCTCGTCGAGCAGGGTTTCCAGTTCCCGGTATTCCGCGGCGCGCGGCCTGCCGCTCGCCGCGTCCCACAGGTCCGGCGTGTCCCAGCCCTGCCCCCGGCCGGCCACGTCCCGGTTCAGGTAATGGCTGGCCACCGAGAGCATGTTGTAGCCCTGCGCCTGGAACCAGTCCAGGAAGGCCGTTCGTTTCGAGGCGCTCCAGTTCGACGCGAAGAACCTGTCGCCGACATGGAGACTACGGACCAGGACGTGGTTCCCGCCCTTGTACCCGAACCACATCGGGTTCGTCTCATCCTGGCACAGCATGCCGGGCAGGTTGGAGGCGACGCATTCGAACGCGCCGCTCTTGCCCGGGGCGCCGTCGTTGAAGGCGGCGCTGTAGCGCCATGTGCCGAGTTGGTCGGGCATGAAGCGGATGCGCCACGTGCTGCCGCCGTCGTAGAACCCGCGGAACTCGATTGTGCTGCCGTCCGGCCGCGTGTAGGTGACGCCGAGTTTCACGTCATAATACGGATTGGCGTAGCTCGTCGTGTTTGTCAGGGCCGCTTCGAACCGGGCCCAGATCCCCACCTTCTCCGCCGGTGTTTCCGCCTGTACAAGCGCGACCCAGTCTTGGTCTGTCTCGCCGGGTGGCGCGCCGATCGACTGCGAGCCCGGCCCGCTTATGCGTGCGACGTTGCCCGTCAGCAGCGAGCCGCCGGTCCGCGGGTTATACCATCGCACGCTGTAGTGACGGCTCTCGCTGCCCAGATCCAGCGATGTCGAGCCGCCGTTCGGCCGGTAGATCGCGTAGATCTCGCCCGGTTTCGCGAAACAGTAGTCGCTCGTGCTCGACGTGAGACTGTTGTTGTGCTTCATCCGGGCGAAGGGCAGGTGTTGCCGGAAGAAGTCGGTCGCGATCCGGGTCAGGTTCCACAGATTGTCACGAGAACGGAAATCCTCCAGGTTCCGATCGGTTTCCGGCGCGCCTTTGCCGCAATACCATTCGATACCCGCGGCCCCCGCGCACAGCGCGGGCCAGAGGTGCTCTCTTCGGTACGTGTCGTGCCAGTAGTCCTGTGCGTCCGGCACGAGCCCCGTCGTTGGCGGGCCCTGTTCGTCGTAGCAGACCACCCATTTTCGGCCGGCTGCGCTCGACCGGTCCAGCCAGTCGCTGATCAGCGTGTTCGACGCGCCCTGAAGCGAGGGCCCTTCCAGGTTTGGATAGCCGAGTAGCGGGGAATAGACGGTTTCCTTGTCGCCGGGATAGCTGTGCAGCACGATTGGGTGCCCGTACGGGTCGAGCGCGCGGATATAGTCGGCAAACACCTTGCGCTGGGCGTCCGTGTTCGTGCTCTCTTCGCCCAGGTTCCAGACAAGCGCGAGGTGATGGCCGAACCGCGCGATGAGTTCGCGGTAATACACCTTGCGGTGGATGCCCAGCGCGCCGCCGTCCAGGTACTGATCGTTCTCCTGCTCTTGATGCACGCCGTGCAGCAGAATCCCGAGCTTGTCCATCTGCCGGAACACGATCTCCCACTGGTCCAGCTTGCTGCAGTCGTAACGGTCGGGCTCGTCATAATCGGTCCAGGGCCAGACGTCGTCACCATCGCCGTTCACGTTCTGCGTCAGGAAATAGACGGAGTTGAGGCCCTTGCCGGCCAGGTAGTTGAGGGCGCCGATGATGCCTTTGCCTTTCCCGCCCTGCCATGTCGGGTCGCCCGCCTGCCAATCGCCGACATGCGGAGCGTAGCTGTGCAGGAAGGCGGGCCACTCGCCCCCGCGCGAACGCGTGCCGTCGAAATCCGCGCAGGCCAGGAAATTTTCCGGGCTGTCCGTGCCGCCCTTGACGAAGTATGCGCCGGAGCCCGCGAAGCGCAGGTAGTGCTCGCCCACGTACCGCAGCAGACCCTTGCCGCGATGGTCCCGGCCTGTCTTGTCGGTCGGGCCGATCACAAACGAGCCGGCGGCGCCGTCGAACGACGCCGCGTCGCCCGCCCCGGCCGTCAGACTCGCCGCGACGTCCGGGCCGGTCCGGAACGAGGCGGCGTAGTACCAGGTCCCTTCCTCGTCCGGCGCGAAGTGGACGCGCCATGCGCCGCCGCTCCGCGCGCTCGTCTCCGCCGCGTTCCCGTCCGCCGCGTAATAGCCGGGGACGACGAGATTCCGGGTGCCGCGCGTAAACGTGACGTTCAGCCGGCAGTCGCGGAACGGGTTGGGCACGGCTGTCTCGCTCGTTGCGGGCCCGTCAAACGTGATGGTGACACGGTGCCATTTTCGCAACGTGCCCGATACCGCGCCCGAGGACGAGCCACCGTCGTCCACCACCGTGAACGCCACTGTCCGTGCTGGGCCCTGATTGCCGGATCCGCTCGCCTCCGTATAGGGGGCGGCGGTCAAGGTGTGTGACCCCGTGCCGGGTGTCCAGGCGGCATAATCGCTGCCCGCGTTCCCGGCCAGGGCGTACGGCGGGTTGTTCTCTATCCGGTAGGCGGCGTTGCCGTCGAACCCGAACACCACGCTGCCAACCGTCGCCGGGTCCGTATTCGCACGTACGTTCAAGTGCCGGGTCGGCAGCGCGGCCAGGTTCAGCGTCATGCCGTCGGTCAGTGGCCCGATGTCCGCATCCGTGTCGGCGTTGATCAACGTGAACCCCGTCACCGCTTGGCCCGCAACGATCGGGCTGCCGGCGAGGCACGCCATGACCAGCGCGGCTGCCGCCGGCAGCCGCAAGCCCGATGGGTGCAACGGCCCCATTCGGGTTGCAGGGGAACCGCATGACAACGGCCTTCGGAGAACACAATCAGGGGTGAACCCGTCTTTCACGATCTCTCTCCTCATTTAACCCGCGTCGGATTCCTTGCTTCTCTACCTTCCCATTTGCCGGCCAGCCCGGAATCTCGCACGGAAAATGAGCCGTGGCCGGACGGGTTCGAAAACCCGTCCCACAGTGAAGGAGATTGGCCGTGAGAAAACAGGACGGGTTCTCCAACCCGCCCCGTGCAGTCGTGAACCGGCGGGGCGGGGGCGGGTTGGAAGATCCGTCCCTCAGCGGAAGGCGTTCGTCACCGCGCCACGACGACGAAGCGTAGAGTGAGCGCGGCCCCCTGTTCGCCCCCGGCTTCCTGCCCGGTGTAAGGGATGGCCGTGACGGTGTAGGGACCGGGCTGCGGGCGCCAGGCGTGATAGTCGCCGTGCATGTCGCCGGCGAGGCTGTAGATGGGAGCGGTCGTACCGTTCTCGATGCGGGACGTTGGCATGCCGTTGAGCACGAATCGCACACTGCCCACGCGCACAGGGCGGGTGTTGGCCCGGATGTTCAGGTTCCGGGTCGGCAAGGCGGCCAGGCGGATCGTGGCGCCGTCGGCTATGGGGTCGAATCCGGTCAACGGCGTGTCCCGGTCCGCATCGATCAGCGTGAAGCCGACGACAGCCGGCAGAGAGGGCGTGGCCGGCGTCATCTGCGTCTGCGCCGCGACCGTCGCCTGCTGACCCGCGTGCAGGAGGACCACCTCACCCGTCTGCCGGTTCGATACGCGTACCGCCCCTTCGCCTACGGCGACTTGCGTTGCCGTCGCCCGCACCTCGATCCGCAAGCGCGTGCCGACCACCGTCGCGACCGCGTGCGGGCTGACGAATGTGTAGGCCCGCCCGGGCATCTGCCGGGCTATCGCCGCTTCCACCGAGCCGGTCTCGACCTCGAGTTGGTTCTCCCGTCCGTCGGCGGCCAGGCGCAGGTACGTGTCGTCGCCGAGCCGTATCACATTCGACGCTGTGCCGTGAACGATCGCGGCTTCGGCGCCGGGCGGCGTGCACAGGATGTCGCCGTTCAGCAGGTGCATGCCGCCGTGCGCCGCGATGGAGGTCGCGCTGCGTACAATCGTCACGCCCGGCCCGGCGTTTGTGATGCGCGCCACCGCAAGACTTGCGGCCACCTGGGCCGGACCGGCCGGGGCGGGCGACGGCGGCCTCTTCAGCAGGCAGAACAGGCCGCCAAGCACCAGGAGCAAACTGGCCGCCAGCGCAAGTGTGCCCGCACCGCGGAATCCGGACGCGGGCGGAACGGCGATTTCAAATCGACCCGCACGGTGTTTCGGGCCCGGCATCAGGGAAGCGCCGCGTCCGCCGCGCTTGCGGCGCGGCTTCCGGCCTGCGAGTCTGGCCATCACGCGTGAGTCGAACTTCTTCCGCGGCCTGTCCCGCGCGGCGCTGATCGCCGTCTGTACCACCGCGCACAACCGCTCACAGGCCGCGTCCGGGTTCAGACCCGCCTGGAGCAGCCCGCGCATGCGCAGCGCCCCCGCCAACTCCGTCCGGAAGACTTCATCCGTGCGGACCCGGTCCGCGAGACGCCGCACCGAATCGATGTCGATGCTCCCGTCCAGATACGTCTCGATCAGATGGGCGCTTTCCGGGTCCATTTCTTCTTCCCGCTTCGACCTTTGCCGCCCTATTCCGCCTTCTCCATGCACAGCTGCACGTCTTTTCTTGCGCGAAACAGCAGTGAACTCACGGCTGTGGCGGACTTGCCCAGGCGTTCGGCGATGTCTTGCACCTTGGCGCGATCGAAGTAGCGCGCCGTCACAACCCGGCGGAGCTGCTCCGGAAGCTTGGCGACGCATTCGCGAAGACGCTCGATGGTCGAGCCGTCGTCCGTCGCCGTGGCGTGGCGCAACGCGGGCAGCAGGCCGTGCAAGACCTGCAGCTTCAGTCGTTCCAAAGCGTTTCCGCGTCGGTACGTACGGCGCAAGTGCATGTTCAGCTTGTTGCGGGCAATTCCGCGCAACCAGAGCCCCATGTCGGTTGACGGGTCGAATCGTTCCAGGCTCTCGTAGGCGGCAATGAACGTCTCTTGTGCCAGATCGTCCACCGTGTGCGGGTCCGGCAGACGGCCGGCCAGGTAGGCCCGGACAGCCGGGCCGAACGCCACGACAACGCCGCGAAACGCGTCCGTGTCGCCGTCCAGCACGTTTTGCAGTAATTCCTTCATCCCGGCCCGGTCCTCACCCGTCTATTTGCCGCAAAATGCCGGATCTCGCAAGAAAATCATGTATGGCATGCGGCTTGCTTCTTGACAGCCGAAAACGGCGGTTCTACGCTTGCCGTGCAGAAACGGCGGGTGTCCTTTGCCTGCCGTCCATGCAGCAGAGAGGGCGCGCAATGGAGCTTGTCGGCGGCGTTCGCATGAAGAGATGCCCGTTCTGTGCCGCGGCCCAGTCCATCAAGACGTTGGGCGCGCACCGGTGTTTCACCTGCGGGCGCTTCTTCTATGTGTTCCGGGATGGCGATGAACTCGTGGCAAGCGTCGTTGATCACCCGATCAGTCCAATGTGGCGGACCCTGTTGTTCTTCTTCTCCTTTGTGCTGACGGCTTTGGCCTGTGCCAGTTGGCCGGCGCAAGGCGGAGCGGTACGCCGGGTGATCGGCGTCGCCGGGCTGGCCGGAACGGCGGCGTTCTTCATGCTGGAGTCCCGGTCCGTGCTGCGGCGCGGCTATCGCGCGCTGGCGGCCGTGTGCCTGCGCGCCGTCCTGCTGATCTGCATAGCGTTTCTCGGTTTTCTGGCATTGCGCGGCGTCCTGTCGTAGCCGACGGCGAGGGAACAATGGCGATACAGGCCCTGGACGGCATACGCGTCACGAAGTGTCCGTACTGCAAGGCGGAGCAGACGATCGTCACGCTCGGCCGGCACCGGTGTTTTACCTGCGGACGCAGCTTTGTCGTTTCGCGCGAGGCCGACATCATCACCCGACCGCCCGGCGAACGGCTGCCCGGCACGCTCGGGCGCACCCTCTTTCTGTTCGGGGCCCTCGTCCTCATCGCCTACGGCGTCTATCGCGGCGAAAGACTCGGCGAGACCTGGCGGACCGCGCTCATCGCTTGCGGACTGGCGGGAACGGTCCTGTTCTTCGTCCGCGATTCCGCCGCCGCGCGCCGCTTCGCCGCACGACGGCGCTTCGCCGTGGACCTGCTCCGCGCTCTGCTGCTGATGGGCATACTCTTGCTCGGTCTGCTCGCCCTCTACAGCGAGAAGATCTGAGACTCCCTCGCGAACTTGCTCGGGAACTTGCTCGCGAACCTACTCGAGAACTCCTCTATGCCAGGGGCTTCCGCCGGCGTCCCGTGGGGCAGGCGCCTCGTGAATCTGGCGCGGTTGTCGCCGGGCGCGGCTTGCGCGAAACACCCGCCGCCGCGGCGGGATCGACAAAGTCTACGACCCGCCTTCGCGCAGGGCTTCGGCGGGCGCAGCCCGCCTTCGCGCAGGGCTTCGGCGGGCGCAGCCCGCCTTCGCGCAGGGCTTC
>JAFGHX010000215.1 GCA_016929905.1 Kiritimatiellia bacterium | reverse complement strand
TCGGCGGGCGCAGCACGACTACGCCCAGGGCTTCCGCCGTCGCTCTACGAGCTATGGCGGACAAGTCGGCGGGCAAGCGGCGCTTGCAGCCTGTCCGCCCGTGGCGGAACAAAGCCTCCACCTCGTCATATCCGTCGCGCCCGCTCAGCACAGGACCTCGAGCCCGTAAGCCTTGAACCGTTTGTCCGCCGTCACGACCGCCAGCGCCTCGAGTTTGGCCGTCGCGATAATGAACCGGTCCGCCGGGTCTCGGTGATGCCAGGGCAATTCGTTCGCCAGCGTCAAGACCTGCACCGACAGGGCGGCAACGGACAGATTGTGGGATTCCACCGCCTTCTCGAACCAGTCCCGGGCAGGAAGAGGCAGCGTGAGCTGTCCGCGGGCAACCGCCAGGCTCACCTCCCAGGCGGAGATCGCCGAAACGTAAACGACCGACGCCGCGTCGATCTCGCGCCGCGTGGGGCGGGATATCTTCTTGTCGCCCGACACAAGCCAGACCAGGCCGCAGGTATCGAGGATCAAGCGCTTAGGCACGCTCCCACTCCTCCTGCGTCGGCTTCGTCAGATCGCCCTTTACCTTCACCTCCCGTAAGGCCCGGTGCAGCGACGAGCGCTTCTTCTTCCGGCAAGGCCCCAATTCGGCAACCGCACGACCGTATCGGCATATGACGATATGCTCCTGGTGGTCCTCCACTCTTGCGATCAAGGCCGACAAGTGAGCCTTGGCTTCGTGAATGTTGACGGTTGTCATGCGTCCGGTCTCCCGTTTTCCGCGTCCAGTTCCACTGTTGGACCATATTAACCAATCAGGATCTACATAGTCAACAATTTATTGTGGGGGGAAAGGTGAGAGGCGATCACGCGGCCCAGCAGGTAGCAGGCGGAATTCGAGTATTCCACTTCCGTTCCCGGCGCGAACGCCAGGTCGGCCTCCGCGATGGACGGAATGGTCGCGGCCAGTTCCTGGCCGTACCGGAACGGGTTGAACACATCGTGTTGGCGCAGCGGCGGGTTGACGGGCAGCCCCGACGCATGCGTGAGCAGGTGCCGCACGGTGATCGCGTGGTGAATCCGGCCGTCCCGGCGCCCGGCGAACTCGGGCAGGTATTGGCCGACCGGCTCATCGAGCGCCAGCCTGCCGTCCTCGATCAGCCGGACCGCCGCGGCGGCGGTCACCGGCTTGGTGATCGAGGCGATCCAGCCGATCGTCTCGGGCGCGAAAGCGCGCCCGTTCGCGACGTCGCACAGCCCGTACGCGGCCTGGCACAGAACCCGGCCGTGGCGTATCAGCAACAGCCCGGCGCCGGGCAGAATGCCGGCGTCGACCGCGCTCTCGACCAGGCGGAAGGCGGATTCGAGCCTGGACTCGGTGAACATTTCCATTCGCACGACTCCTTCGTTGCAGGGCGTCACCCGTGGACCCGGCTCGCGGGGAGAGGCTGTCTGAAAACCCCGGCTCTTGCGCGCCACACGCCTTACGGCGTTAACTACAAACGCCACATCTGGTGGTTCCATCCGTTTGTAGTCAAGCCCGTTCAGCCAGAGGCTGATCGGCCTCTGGCCGAAAGGGCTGTTCTCGAGTCTTGAGACAACCTCGGGACGCTCCATATCTCGTTCTTCTGGAGGGCGAGCGTCTCGCGAGCCGCGCCCCCAGGCCGTGACGGTCAATCGGCCGGCGCCAACTGGAGGGCGAGCGTCTCGCGAGCCGCTCCGTCCGAGCGTCAGCTCGGACGGAGAAGCCGCCATGTCGGCCCGCGCCCGGGCCTGCACGGCCTACCCCCTGCGCCGCAGCCGCAGGACGGCCTCCGGGCAGAACGGCGATTCCAGCGCCACCGGGGCGCCGCCCTCGACGTCCGGCCCCCGATCCCGCGCGCCCGTTATGGGGTTCAGCCACTCGACCGCGAACGGACCGGGCACGTCCTGCAGTTTCACAAAGACCGGCAGCGGCTCCGGCACGAAGCAGACATACTCCGTGCCCCCGTCGGCGAGGCACAGGTGCGGGTGCGAGACCCGGTCCTGTTCCGGGCGCAGCCGCCAGAAGGCGCACTCGCTCATGAACCGTTTCAGGAACGACATCTGTTCGGCGCCCGCGCCCCCGTTGTTGGTGATGTCGAAGGTCATGACGTCCGTGAAATTGAATACGGTGCCGCGGAACCCGGCGCTGAGATGGCCGCCGCCCATCACGATACGCCACGCGTGGCGCCGGAGCAGGTCGGTCGACGTGTTGACGCCCTTCTTCGTGTGGCCGTTGTATTCGTAGCCGAACTCCGCGACCACCACCGGCTTGTGCCAGCGCAGATCTTTCTGAACGGTTCGCTCCATCCCGGCCCCGCTCCCGTCGGAATAGCCGCCCACGTCGCGCCGTTCGCCGTGCGTCTGGCGCATGATGATGTCGAACGCGTCGCCCGGCCCGAACAGATCGCCCACGATCGGGTCGCTCCGGTCCGGATGCACGGCGATCATGTGTCCGAACGGGTCGAGCCCCCGAACGTGGCGTGCGGTGTTCCGCGCCCAGTCCACGTCGCCGGGGCAGTCGAACCGGTACTGGCCGTCCGGGTAGACTTCGTATTCGTTGGTCAGCGTCCAGTAGGCGACATTCGTGAACGCGGCGTAGCGCGCGACGACGTAGTCGAGCCATGCGCGTTCCCGCCCGGCCGTCCACAGCTCGGGCCGGCACATGACGCCGGTGTAGAACTGTTCCAGGATCAGTTCCGCACACATGTTGCGGGCCTGCAAGTCCCGAAGGATTTCGTCGACGGCTCGGAAGAAGCCGGGATTGTAGCGGTCCGGGTCCGGCTCGTTCGGGTTGCCACCGAACGGCCAGGTCTCCTGACTGTGGCGGTACAGCGTGAAGCGTACGAGGTTGAACCCCTGCCCGGCGCGCGTGTCGAGATAGGGGCGGCGTTGCGTGTCACGATCGAGCATGGGCAGGTTGTAGCAGGTGTCGCCCAGATGGAAAAAGGGGGTCCCGTCGTCCCAGGCGAACGCGCCAGGGTGCTTCGGGTGGCGGCGAAGGAAGCCGGTACTTCCCGAGGCGACGCACTGGAAGGCGCCCTCCCGGCCGTTCAGGCCGGGGTCGACGGACTCCGTGCGGAATCGCCAAGCGCCTTCCTCGTCCGGCGCGATCCGAACTCGCCAGGTGTTCCCGCCGTCGTGATAGCCGGGAACCGCGAGTTCTCTGCCCGACGGCGCGACGAACCGTGTCCTCACGGCAACGTCCGCGAATGGGTTGGCATACGTCTTGGCCGCCGTCAGCACGATTTCATGGATGTCATAGCGGGGCACGTCGGCCCGGCCTGCCGCGGCCGGGAGAGGCAAGCGGTCTTTCACGGGGCAGTCTCCTTCCGGTTTATCGCTGAGTCTGAGGATTCAGCGCGACTAGCGCTGACATCCAGCCCCTGGTTCGGAGTCCTTCGTTGCGTCGCGTTTGGCGTTTGCGCGTCGCGTCCGATGGAGGGCGAGGCTGTGCCGAGCCGCCCGGCAGTACGGGCGCTTTTCCCGCGCCGAACGCGTTTTTCATGGATAACTATCCGCGACACGGCGGAAACATGTCGGGTCCGCGGTACTTTTTCCCGGAGCCACCCCGTTCGCGGCCGACCCGGACGCGGGAACGAAGGCTGATCCTTGAGCCATTCGCGTGAATTCGCGTTCATTCGCGGTTCGCGCTTCAGCCCAGAAGCGAGCGCAGGTAGCGGATGCTGCGCTCGGCCCAGTCGGCTTCCTTGCGGATGGTTTCGGACAGGTCGGGTTCGGGCGGGGTCCAGAGTTCGAGGATCGCGTTGGGTGCGCGGCCGAAAGAGGACAGCCGCTCGAGCAGCCGGGGGATATCGAGCCGCCCTTCGCCGGCCGGCGCGCCGCGAATGTCGAAGCCCATCAGGTGCGGCACGCGCCGGACGGTGAAATCCTTCACGTGCAGGTTCACTGTGAGCGGGCCGAGCAGATCGAGCACCGCCTCTGGCCCTTCCAGCGCGCCGAAGGAGTTGACCGTGTCGAGGCAGACCCCGATCCAGTCGCTGCCGGCCCGTTCAATGAGGGCCGCCAGCCTCCTGGCCGTGAACCGGTCGTGGTTCTCTATGGCCAGCCGGACGCCGGCGGCGGCGCACTCCGGGGCGGCGTCCTTCAGCAGGCCCGTGACGGTCTCGTCGGCGGGATGATAATCCGGCGTGTCGATGACCATACGGATGAGAGCCGCGTTGAGGCGCTTCGCGATTCGCAGGTGGATCGCCAGGTTCTCGGCCGTCAGCCCGCTCGTCCCCACTTCGAGCGCCAGTCCGCGCCGCGCGGCGTCCGCCTGCAGCGCGGCAAGCTCCTGCGCCCGGCAAGCGGCCAGCGGCATGTTGTCGGCGATCTGGACCACACCGACGCGAAGCGCGCCTGCCTTCTCGAGCAGTTGCCTCCACGACAGCGGGCGGGGCGGGGGATGGCCCGGCACGCCGACCGCCCAAGTGAAGGTGTATGAGCCGATTCCAAGTCGCACGGATCGCCTCCCGCCAAAACCGCCTCGGCTAACGTTAGTGTATTTACGCCGGGGAGCACTTGGTTGTCGAGAACTGCAACGAAAAACAAGAAATTCTTGGGTGCTGAGAGGTCAGATGTCAGAAGTCAGAGGTCAGAGGTCAGGCAGAACGTCATGCTTGCCGAAAAGCCGCTGTCCTCTGATCTCCGACCTCTGACCGCTGGGTTGCGGGCGAAGCCCGCATTCGTGTCCTGTGATCGCTTCGCTTTCCTTACGCACATTCGTCAGGGCCAGCGCCCGTTTCCAGTCCGGCTGAAGCATGATCGCGCGGGCGCGTTCCATGGCTTTGAGGCAGCCGTCGGAGAAGGGGCTGTCGATCTGTTTGAACACGATATTCAATGCGATATGGATGTGGCCGAGCAGGAACTCGGTCGCCGCCTCGCGCGGCACGCCGGCCGCGATCGATTCCTCGAGCGCTTCCCCGATGACCGCGATCAGTGTGGCCGCAACCGTCTCGGTGAGGCCCGGTTCCAGAATGGCCATCTGCTCGAGCGTGACCCGGTAGACGTTGACGACCGGGGCGAACATCTCGCGCGCGAGGGCGGCGCCTCTCTCGTAGTCCTGCTCGCTGCCCTGCAGCAGGCTGCACACGATGTGCTGTTTGGCCCGGATGCCGCCGAACACATCCTTGCGGATCTCGGGATCGGGTTCGTCCGAGAAGAGCGAAGGATGGCACGGGTGCGTGACGACGTAGCTCAGATCGGCCCGCATGCAGAGCTTGCCCACCAGCGGCGCGGCCGGGTCCAGCACGACGACCAGCGCGCCGCTCTTCAACTGAGGAACGGACGCGCCGGACACCGTCCCGATCAGGGTGTCCGGCACGGCCATGATCATCACGTCCGCGTCGCTCAGCGCATCCTGCGCGGGCGTGACCGACAGGCCGCGTGCGGCCAGGTTCGCCACGCCGCGTTGGCCGGTCTCCACGTAGCGCATCGCGTAGCCGGTCTTCATCAGGTTGTCCGTGATGCGGCATCCCATCTTGCCGCCCGCCCCGACCAGTGCAACCGATATCATGTTCGCGCGACCCCCGTTTCGTTGTTTCCGCCCGCCCGCCCCGCGCCGAGCGTGACGAGCGCATTGTCTCGTGCGGACTCGTAGGCGGCGAAGACCAGGCGCAGCGTCTTCAGATTGTCGGCGCCTGTCGTTTCCGCCTGCTTCTCACCGCGCAACGCACGCAGGATATCGCGGTTCGTATCCACAATGCTCGCGTGCGAGACGGCATACGCCGGATCGGCCCAGGGGTAGGACGGCGGTTCAAGCCGGCGGGCCTGCGTGCCCTGCTTCGTCGTGGTCTTCAGCACGAACCCCGGTAGCAGCGCGGCGGAACCCGCCGTGCCCTCGACCCACACCAGGATCTCCGGAAAGCTCTGTTCTTCCACGATCGATGCGAACGACATCTCGGCGGTGCAATGCATGCCGCTCCGCATCCGCATGGTGACGGTGGCGACATCTTCGCCCTTGAGAAAGGAATGGATGCGGGCCGTCTGGCCATACACGCTCTGCACTTCCCCAAAGAGGAAGCGCGTGACGTCCAGGACATGGGGCCCGACGTCCGCGAGGATGAACTGTTCGAGCTGGGCGAGGTACGGCTGGTTCTCCCAGACCGGGAAGTCGTAGGAGAACGAGAGCCGTGCGCGGAACGGGTGGCCGATGACGCCGCTGTCCAGCATCTCCTTGAGCTTCCGGGTGGGCAGTTGCCAGCGGTGATTCTCGTGTACGAAGAACGGAACACCCGCCGCCGCGCACGCCGCCACCATCTTCTCGGCACTGGCGTAGGAGGTCGACATGGGCTTCTGGCAAATCACGGGCACGCGGTGTTCGGCGGCGAGCAGTACGAGCGCCTCGTGCGTCTCCGGCGCCGTGATGATGTCCACGAAGTCCAACCGTTCGTTCACGAACAGCTCCGCCGCCCGCGCGTAGACTTGCGGCACGCCGTGTTTGGCCGCCAGCGCTTCCGCCTTGGCTCGGGTCCGGTTGCACAGCGCGACGAGTTCGACGCCCGCCAACTCCTTCCAGCCGCAGATCTGGAAATCGGCCCAGAACCCGCATCCGACCGCCGCGAAACGAAGCGTCTTTTCCATGGCCACACCTCAGACCGCGCCCCGGTCAGATGCAGGCTTTCGCACGGGGCCTGCGGGGTGCACCGTGACCGGCTCGTCCGCACCGACCGCGCGGAACACAGGAGCGTGTACCGGCGATCCGGGATTGAGTCAAGGCGTGAATTACGGTACATCGTCTTTTGTTGTCGGAATTCGGGGATGGGTGTCGTCTTTCATGCAGGAGACAGTCATGACAGGGCCGGCTTCGGATGAGGCGGCGCCGAGCGATGCGGACCTGCTGGGCCTGTTCGTCGGGGCGGGCAACGAGGACGCGTTTCGGGCCCTGGTCGAGCGGCATGCGGCGCTGGTGTTCGCGACGTGCATGCGCGGGCTGGGCGGCGACGCGGATCTGGCCCGGGACGCGGCGCAGGCGGTGTTCGTGATCCTGGCCCGCAAGGCGGCCGGGTTGCGGAAGCGACAATCGCTGGCCGGCTGGCTGTTCCGGGTGTCGCGGTCGGTGGTGACGGACATGACGCGCAAAGAAATCCGACGCAGGCATCGCGAAGAGGAGGCGGCCCGGCTCGCCGCCGCGCACGACCGGATGGCGGGTGCGGACGAGCAGGCCGAACGGCGGGCCGAGTTGGACCGCGCGCTGGCGCGGTTGCGTGCGGATCAGCGCGAGGCGCTGCTGCTCTATTTCGGCGAGAACAGGACGCAGGCGGACGTCGCACACGCGATCGGGTGCAGCCCCGCGGCGGTCGAGAAGCGGATCTCGCGCGGGCTGGCCAGGTTGCGGGTGCTGCTCGCCCGGCGCGAGACGGCGGTGAGCGCCGTGGCCTTGGCCGCGGCCTTCGCGGGCGACGCCGCCCAAGCCGCGCCGGCGGGGCTCGCGGCGGCCTGTCACGCGACGGCCATGGCCGGGGTAGGACTGGGCAGCGCGGCGGCAAGCAGTATCTCGCTCGGCATTGCGGAGGGCACCATGAAGACGATGATGTGGGCTCAAATCAAAACGGCGGCGGCCGCGGTCTGCGCGGCCACAATGGTGGGCGGCGGGACGGCGGCGGTCCTGGCCGCGCGTACGGGAACCGCACTCTCGATCCCGGCGGAAAGTCCCTATCAGACCGTGACGTTCGAGAACCTCGGCCCGGCCGGTTTCCGGTCCAAGCCGCTGCCCGGCGACTGGCAGGCGGACTCTCTTGACGGCGCGTGGAAGTTCCGGGAAGTGGCGGGGACCGGGGCCGATGACATCGCCAACCCGCTCGACGACGAGGGGATGAGCCAGGGCTTCTTCAGCCGGGAATTCGACGACTCCGGCTGGGCGGACATCCCGGTGCCGGCCAGCTTCTATCACAAGCCCAAAGCGCAGTCCGTGAGCCATCTGACCGGCTGGTATCGGCGCCGGTTCGCCCTCGCGCCCGAGCGCCTGGCCGGCGGCCGGCGCCTGATTCTGGACTTCCGGCGCGCGGCTTGGCAGACGGACGTCTGGCTGAACGGCCGCCAGGCCGGCGCCCGGCATGTGGGCAAATGGGACAGCTTCCAGTACGACATTACGCCGCTGGCGCAGCCGGGCGAGAACACGCTGGCGGTCCGCGTGTACGATGTGCGCGGGAGCCGCTCGTACCTGCGCCGGGAGATTGGCGGGCTCTATCACCCCGTCCGCCTCCTCTCCGTGCCGGCGCCGGTCAGCGCGCACCGCCTCAAGATCACGACCTTGCTCGAGGAGCACGCGATCGAAATCGAGGCCGAACTGCTCAACGCCACCGGCCGGCCCGTGCCGTGCCGGTTGCGGGCCGAAGTGGCGGACTGGGCCGGCGGCCAGGTGCGCGACGCGGCGGAACTCGGCCGCTTCACGGTGCAGCCCGGCGCCGCGTGGACGGCGCTCGGCCGCGTCAAACTGGCCGCGCCCGTCTGCTGGACGCCGGACAACCCGCACCTGTACACGCTGCGCCTGGCCGACGAGAACGGGCACAGCGTCGCGTTCGAACGGTTCGGGTTCCGCGACTTCCGCGCGCGCGGCGAATGGCTCTGCCTCAATGGGGAGAAGTTCAAGCCGCGCGGCTTCACGCTCGATGCCGAACCGCGCCTCTCCGCCAACCGCGACGCCGACATGGAGGCCGTGCTCCGCCACATGAAGAGCCTGCACGTGAACATGATCCGCCCGCACTCCATGCACGGGATCCTGTTCGAAACCTTCTACATCCTGGCCGACGAGCTCGGGTTCGTCGTCTATGAGGACTACGAAGACTGCTTCCGGCGGTCCGGCCCCAGCCTCGAGGAGCGCTGGGCCGACTACCGGCGCCACGCGCTCGACTACTACAGCCACGCCTCGCTCTGCATGTGGTCGTTCGGCAACGAGCTGTACGAATACCAGCGCGACAAGACTTACTCCAAGGAACTCGACTGGCTCTATGGCCAGATGCGGGAACTGGACCGGCAGGGCCGTCCCATCTCCACCTCGTCCGGCCGCCATACCTGGGAGGCGATCAGCGCCGGGCTGTTGAAGGAACGCACCGACGTGCTCGACGACCATCAGTACCGCGGCTACAGTTGCGGGTCGTGGCAGGAGAATATCGGCCACATCGAGCGGTACGCGAAGGCGGCGCTCGAATACTACGGCAGCCCGAAACCGAAGATCGACTGCGAGTACGGCGTGCCGGGCGACACGATCCGGTACCGCAACCTCACGTTCGACAAGCTCTACCCCACGTTCCAGCTCGACCCGGCCTCCGCCAAGTTCAAGCGCAAGTACATCGAATACCTGCGCTCGGAGCAGGCGGAGATCGGCATCTACATCCGAACGCGGTTGAACCATTGCGCGCCGCGCCTCTACGTGACGAACGAGGCGGAGTGCCGCCGGCTCTGGGCCGAGAAACCGTTCAAGCGCGCGATCGAGATCTACCGGCGCGCCGAAACGAAATGCCTGGGCGGCCACACGAACTCCCAGTGGTACGATCTGCTGACCAAGGGGAAATGGGCCGAGACCGCGGCGCGCTACGGCATGCCGGGCCCGATCGACGCCAAGGGCGAAGCGCGTGAGGCCTGGATCGCCACGCCGGCCTCTTTCGTCCTGAAACGGGTCTACAATCCCACGCTGGTCTCCGCCGCGCCGTTCAATCCGCATCCGCTGCCCGGCTCGAGCCAGACGCTCGAGATCTTCGTCACCAACGACCTGAACGAGCCCGGCGAGTTCCGCGTCGAGGCCCAACTGCGGCTGGGCGCGGCTGCACCGCTCGTATTGCCCATTCTCGAGTTCGGGTCCATCGACGCGATGAGCCAGAAGGCCATGGCGCTGCCCGTGCCCGCGCCCGCTGTCCGGCAGACGCAGCGCGGCCGGCTCGAATTGTTCCTGTTCCGCAACGGCGAACGCGTGGGCGACAACGTCTACCCCGTATCCGTCGTCGCCGACCGGCGCCCGACGCCGGGCCCCGCCGCGCCGCGCATCGCGCTGTACGACGCCGCCGACCGGCTGTTCGGTCCGTTTGCCGGCCAGACCACGACGGAGGTGTTCCGCGAGCTCGGTGTGCCGACGACACCCATCAAGGATTTCTCGAACCTCAACGCCTGGCGCCTGCTCATTATCGGCGCGAACAGCTTCGACAAGACGCTCGTGGACGCCGGCGAGACGATCCACGCCTGGGTGAAGCGCGGCGGCAAGCTGCTCTGCCTCGAACAGAACCTCTGCGGGAAAGTGCCGTTCTATCCCAACTACAGCGTGGTCGCCGGCACGCCGTCGACCTACGTCTCGCTTGCCGTGCCCGCGCATCCCGCGTTCGAGGGGCTCGTGCAGGAGGATTTCGATTCCTGGGCCGGCCGGGGCGGCACCCTGTTCGACTATGCGCTCAGCCCCCTGAACGAGGGGCTCGTCGCCATTGCGCCGACCGGCTCGGACAAGGACCGCGACAGCCCCAAGCCCGTGCTGGCCGACGTCAAGCTCGGCCGCGGCCAGATCGTGTTCTCGCAAATCGCCGCGCTCGAGCGGCAGGACGTCGACTCGGCCGCCCGCGCCTATCTGCGCAACCTGCTCGGCTACCTCGCCCGGGACGGCGTCCAACCGTTCGCGCTCGAACTCGAGGAGCAGGCCTTCACCCGCTCCGCATTCGTCGAAAGCAAGGACGCCCTTGCGATTGACCTGCGCAAGTTCGTCAACCGCGGCTTCGTCGACAGGACCGCCGGCGACGGCGAAGGCTGGGCCGACTTCGGGAGCGGGCTGGACGCTATCCCCACCGGAACCAGCCGGCTGCAGGGCCGTGTGCCGTTCGATGTCATCGACCCGGCCGCCAACGGCGGGAAGGCGTGCCTCGTGCTCAAGGGCGCGAAGAACACCGGCTGCCCCGGCGAGGTGACGGGGATCCCCGTCAACGCCGAGCTCAACAGCGTGTTCTTCCTGCACACCGCCATGTACGCGGCGCCGGGCCCCTCGGTGAAGTATGTCTTCCACTACGAAAACGGCGAGACGCGCGAGTTCGTGGCCGAGACCGAACGCGATATCCCCGATTGGTGGCAGGCCAAGGACCGCGCAAACGCCATCGTCGTCTATCGCGAGGGCCAGAAGGGGCTGTACCTGTGCGAGTTCGCGAACCCGCTGCCCAAGATCAAGATCGTGAGCATGGATATCGTTTCCGCCGAGAAGTCCGTGCCCATCGTCGTCGCCGTCACCGGGCGCAAGCGGCTGCTGTCCGTCGTGGCCGGCGTCGGCGAAAAGTAGGACGGGGCGGCGGCTCGACACAGTCTCGCCCCCCCAGCAACCCGGCATGTGGCGAGGCTGAGCCGAGCCGCCCGGGAATCCGCCCCGGCGTTTGGAGGGCGAGGCTGAGCCGAGCCGCCCGGCAATCCGCCCTGGCGTTTGGATGGCGAGGCTGAGCCGAGCCGCCCGGCAATCCGCCCCGGCGCCTGGAGGGCGAGGCTGAGCCGAGCCGCCCGGGAATCCGCCCCGGCGCCTGGAGGGCGAGGCTGAGCCGAGCCGCCCGGCAATCCGCCCCGGCGTTTGGAGGGCGAGGCTGAGCCGAGCCGCCCGGCAATCCGCTC
>JAFGHX010000214.1 GCA_016929905.1 Kiritimatiellia bacterium | reverse complement strand
CGGGTCCGGCATCAAGACGTCGCCGCCGTCGACGTATTTGTGAATTCCCGCCACCGTGTCGTTGAGCATGATGCAGGGGTGATACGGATCCTCCTCGGCAATGACGGAACGTATTCGCCGCGTACGTTCGGGCAAGGCATTGCGCGATCCACCCTCCGGCTCGTCCGCAACATACCAGCCCAACAGGCCGGGGTGGTCCTTCATGGCCCGCACACGGGCCCGCAACGCCTGCGCATCCTTGTCCGAAAGCGGTTGGCTCCACACGCTCGATTCCGTCATCCGTGTCGAGGGATACGGACCGAGCAGGACGTAGGTTCCCGCCTTCGCCACCGTGTCGAGGAACGCCAGTGCCTTCTCGTCCGACATGTATTCGGCGCAGTATATGTGCATGGCCGTGTACGGGCAGTCGGGCTTCGCCATCAAATGCGGGTGCTCCGCAAACCAGCCGAACGGCAGGTACGGCTCGCCGTTGTGCAGCAACACGCCGCCCTCGCCCAACCGCCACTCGTGCGCGACGGGCGGCAGCCGCCGGATTCGTTTGACGGCCTCGTGGACCGCCTTTCCGGCCGAGTCCACGGCCTGAACAACCAGCTCGTAGCGGCCCACCGCCAGCGCGGGCGCCGGCATGACCAGCTCGGTCCGTGCGGCCGCCCGCTCCTGCCGCGCCTCGGTGAGCACGGTCGCGTCCCCTTCCCGCCGCAGCGCCGCGCGCAACGACATGGATTCGAGCGACTCGGGCGGCAGGCCCAGCTCGACGGTCATGGCCAGCGAGTCGAGCGGCTCGGTCGCGTAGATGTTGTCCCGATACCAGGGCCGGGAGAGCGTCACGGCGATCGGCTGGTACACGGCGTCGATGGGCGCCTTCTTGACCGCATGAATCCGGCCGGGCGCGCTCCGGTCTTCAACGCGCACCTCGAGAATCTGATTGCCCTGTGCCGTTACGGGGACCTTGAAGGCATACTCCCGGCTTTGGCCGGCGTCCAGTCCGTCCGGAATCGCCGCGCCCGGACTCCGGTCCGCCCCCATGACCAGCGTTGGCACGAGGTTGAAGAACCGGAACGAGCCCGTCTGGTTCTCGACGAACGTCTTCCCCACGAAGAAGACCGTTTGCCCCTCCCGCACAACGCTCGTCTCGTGCGGCGGCTTCACCTGCCACAGGAACCGGTTCAGGTCCACGCCCTCGAGGCGCAGCGACGCAAAGAGCGACGGCTGATGGAACCCGCCTTGTATCGGCGCAAACGACGACAATTCCTTCACCCCCGCCCGCCGTTCACGGGTCACATTGAAGGACCACGCCCCCAGCGACTTCCGGGTCAGGCCCAGCTCCGCAAGCGGAATCCGCGCTTCCACGGTCCAGGAAGCGTCCCCGATACGCGTCGCCGCCTGCCAGCCGCAGTCCCACTCCCTCGTCCTGATGAAGCCGCCTTGCCGGACATCCGCGTCGTTCAGGACGCCGGCCGCATTGACCGCCAGGTGGAAGTACTCGCTCCGTTCCCCTTGCGGATCGAGAAAGATCTCGAGGCAATCGTCGTTGTGCACATGCCCGTCGCGTTTCGTTTCCTTCATGCGAATGTCGCCAACGCGGGGCTCGGCCAGTTCGGCCGCCACGTACAGGTGCGTCCCGTCGCTGACCGTCTGGAACCGGGTCTGCGCCTCCGCCTGTCTCTCGGGCGCGTTCAGCACGCTGAACCCAGTCACCCACCCGTCTCTCGCCCACGCGGCATCCGTAAGCTCCGCGTCCAGGATCGGCGGCGCCTGGACGGATCGGCACACGACCGCCCGGTCCGCCACCGCGCCGCACGCGGCCCAGCACAGCACGAAGCAGCAGAACAACTTCACACGAACTACCGATTTCACGACTCTCCTCCTGTGCCAGGTTCGCCCCATCCGATCTCGCCTCGATGCAGCGCCTCGGTCTTTCGCTTCCATTCATCCAGTCCGGATTCGAGCGACAAGCCGCCCCGCAGTATCGCGTCGGCTGTCGGCTCGTAGACGGCCAGCATGTATTCGACCAGGCTTGCCGCGCCCGGACCGAGTGGCTCGCCGTCCATGAGCCGCTCCCGCGTCAGGCGGATCCCCGGCATGTCCGCGTCCGTCGCGGCGTCGAGCGTCGCCAGATGTGTCGAGCCGCACCCGGCGCATGATTCGAAGACAGGCTCATGCAATTGCCATTCACCTCTGCGCGGCCACGCGCAGGATGTCGTCGCCCGTCAGGGCGCGCGAGTAGATGCGGATGTCGTCCAGCGCGCCGAGGAACGGATAAGCGTTCTTGTTGGTTCCGACGTAGTTCGCCAGCACCAGCGGCCGCTTCTCCGTCGCGATGGGGCCGGAGACTTTGCGCGAGTGCACTTCCACCGCGTTGACGAAGAGCCGCAGGCGCTGCCCGTCGTACGTGGCCGCCACGTGGCTCCAGAATCCGGGCGGCGTGGACCACTCGGCACTGGTCACCTGGTACTCCTTGCCCGCCACGCACCCGATCTGGAACTGGGCCAGTCCCCAGAAGACGCTGAGTCGCCAGCCGGGCGACGAGCCGTTCTTGGGCCGATCGCCTTTCTTGCACGCGATCATGCCGCGCCCTTCCCGTTTCGCGGGCCGGACCCAGGCCATCACCGTCAGGGCCGCGGGCGCCTCGAAGTCGCGCGAGCCCTCGACCTCGAACGACGCGGTATGCTTCCCGGGCAGCTTGAGCGCCTGGCCGGCCTGCCCCGCGACGATCTCGAGCTTGGCGCCGTCGGGATTGCGCAGCCGCGCGGTGTGCCCGCGGCCGGACGCGTCCTCGACCCGGCCGTCCGCAATCGAATCGAACCGCCAATGCGCGAGCAGCGAGTCGTCCGCGGCCGCGATGCCGGCCGATGCCAGGATCGCACTCAGCAGGACTGCCGCGCATGCCGTCAATGTTCGTGTTCTCATTTCGCATACACCTCGATTTCCGAAATCTCCGTCTGTTCCTTCCCGTTCCGGCCGGCGCTGACCAGCACGCGCAGCGAATCGGTGCGCACGGGCGTGAACGCCGCCGTGAGCGGCGCGCGTTTCTCGGCCGATTCGTCCGCGCGGAGCCGGCCCACGGTCTTCCACTCCCCGTTTGCCCGGACCTGGACTTCCGCCTCGCCGATGCTTCGGCTATAGAGCGCGACGCGGCCGGCGTCGAGCGGCCGGGGCCAGCTCAGCGCCAGCCAATCCGGATACGTCTTCGGTGTGTGGTCTTTCCAGCCCTGTCCGTCGAGAACGCCATCCACCGCCGCCATGATCGACGAGCCGAATTGCGCCGAGGACGAGACGGTCACCTGCACCCCGGAATCCTCGAAGGCCAGGTTGCCGGGTTTCTTGCGGGCCGCGTCCGCCTGCTCGATTTCCGCCTGCACCGCGGCGAGGGTCGGCAGACCGGTTCGAACGGGCTTCGACATGTAGATGTGCGCGGCATAGGGCGCGAACGTGTCGCGGTACGCGCCGCCGGCGTCCGGGCTCAACTGCCTG
>JAFGHX010000213.1 GCA_016929905.1 Kiritimatiellia bacterium | reverse complement strand
TTCTCTTGCGGCTGAAAAGAGGAAGTCGAACCAGGCGTCGGAGGTTACGGCTCGCAGCTCGCCGAACCTCAACGCCCACGTTCGGCGCGCAACCGGAACGGCCGACAAAGCGGGGCTACGGCCCGGACACGCGCGTAACCCTCAGCATGCGCGGCGCCGCGGGCGCGGTGTCCGGTACGCCGCCGGGCGCGACCTCGGCATAGCTCGAGTTCGCGTCGCCAACGCGGAATTCGTCGTGGTAGATCGTGCGTGAGGACGTCGCGTGCCGGCCGGCGTTGTACGTGTCGCGGTAGCCCCAGTTGTAGAGGCCGAACTGAATGTTGGCGGGGTGATTCTCGTGGCCGGCAGCGTAGTTGCTGCCCGTACGAGCCAGAACCAGCGTTCCGTCCTTCCATATCTTCAGGAACCCGTCACTCCCCGGCGAGAAGCGCAGGTTGAACACCCAATCGGTCCACTTGCCCTTGTCAGGCAGGTAGCTTGCCTCGTAGACATAGACGATGCCCTGGCCGTTGGGGCCCGCCTGCTTGACCCGCCACGCGTCCGATTCCTTCGGGTCGATGTGGATGTTGAGCGGCAGTTCCATGTCCGGCACGCCGCTCCACGAATTGTGATGGAACTGGAAGACCAGCGGCGAATCGAGCGTGAGCCCGTCGTCATACCAGGCGCTCGGGATATAGATGCTGATCCCAACCCAGTACTCCTGCCCGATGTACTGCCGGACCACCTTGGGGATGACCTCCGATCGGTAGTGATTCCCGCTGAGCTGGGTATACGAGCGCAGGTAGCAGGCGCCGGCCCGCGCCGGCACAGGCGAACGGACGGCGCGTCCTTTCCCCTTGACGGAGTCGCATCGCGATGGTATAAGTAGTATACAGTTAGCTAGAGTAGTGAGAAGGAGTTGCATGGGGGCGGAAACGTTCAGGAGACGGCGCGCGGCGGAGGCGTTTGAGGCGGATCTGCGCGCGGAGATTGAGGCGGGCGGATTGGCGCCGGGCGACCTGATTCTGTCGATTTCGGAGATCTGTTCGCGCTACCAGTTGAAATCGGGCGCGGTGCAGAAGGCGGTGCGGCGGCTGGAGCAGGCGGGTTATGTGGAGGCGCGGCAGGGGAGCGGCATGTTCGTATCGGACAAGTTCCGGAAGGCTCCGTTGCGTGTGTACGTGGGCGCGAGCTCGCCGATGCGGGGCTTCCTGGAACCACAGGTGCTTGCGTATCCGGGCGGGGCGCGTCTGGTGGAGCAGAGTGGGGAGGCCGACATTGTCTGCGGCACGGGGATCGGGGTGCATGCGCGTGCCGCCCGGGGCGAAGTGATGGCGGTGGAGTCGCGTGTGCGGACGGATCCGCCGCTGGCGGAGGCCGACTGGCTTCCCGGCGCGTGGGAGCGCTACCAGAGCGGGGAACGGACGCTTGCCGTGCCGCTCTACGTCTCGCCCGTCGTTCTGTTCTACAACCGGGCCCTGTTTGCCTCGGCCGGGGTCCGGCCGCCGACGAGCCGTTGGAAGTGGGCGGATTTGCTGGATGCGGTCGAGCGGCTCCGGCGGGTTTGCGATACGGACGAAGCGGGCGTCCTTCCGTTCATGGACCAGTTCACGTACTACGTCCCGTTTCTGGCGCAGAACGGCACAGGCGTGTTCTCGGAAGCCGGCGAGTGCCTGTTGGCGGGGGAACGCGCCGTAGAGACGATCGACTATCTGAGGCGGCTGCATAAGGCCTCCGGCGGCCGGGTCCGGACAGACCGAACGGGATGCATGGACGATTTTCTTGCGGGTCGCTCGGCGATGTTGATCTGGAGCGCGCACACGGTGGCGCGCCTCACCGAGCGGCAGCCGTTCCGCTGGGGCTGGGCGCCGCTGCCGGGGCAGCGGCGCCGCGCCACGCTCTTCTTCTCGGAAGGGCTTTCGCTTTCCACCGCTTGCGCGGACCCGGATGCGGCATGGGCGTTCATCAAGCAGTGCGTCGCCGATCCGGCGCAGCGCTACTTTGTGGAACGGACGTTCCCGTTCGGCGCGCGCCGCGCGTGCGCGACGGAGTTCATCCGGCGCCATGGCGGCTCCTACCGCATGCTGTTGCGTGAAATCGGGAACGCCACGACGGAGCACTATCGGTTCCCGCAGGCGTTCGGCGTGTTGAATCGGGAGACGGACGGGTTCCTCGACTCGAGCAAGTCGAACCGTGCGATACGGGAGCAGTGCGCGCTGGCCTCGCGGGTGATCGGCGGGTTTGTCGGCGCGCAAGGCGTGCAGCTCGAGCAACTGATCGCGTGAGGTGGGGCCGGATACGGGAGGGTCGCCATGAACGCAGCGCAAGACCGGGCACGCGCCCGGCGCAAAGCCATAGGGAGAGGCTTGAACACCGGCAAGGCGGCACTGTTCGTCCTTGCCCTCACGTGCGGCCGCGCGCGGGCCGGCGAATACTTCGTCGGCACAGCGGGTGCGGACTCGGCATCGGGCCGCTCGGAGGCCGAAGCGTTCGCCACGGTCGGGCGCGGGCTGAACGCGCTGGCCCCGGGCGACACGCTCACGATCCTGCCGGGCGAATATTTCGGCGCGAACAGCGTATCGATTGCGGGCGCGCCGGGCAAGCCGATCACCATCCGCGCGAAGGCGCCGGGCACGGCGACCCTGCGCGGCGACGTGGATGTGAGCGGATTCGAACGTGTCGAGGGGCTGCACTACACGTGGGTCGCGCCGTTTGCGCGCGCGGTCGAGGGCGTGGCGGAACGCGACACCTCGCGCATGTATGCGTTCGTGCCGTCGATTGCCGAAGTGGAGGAGCTGCGGCGTTCGTGCTATCACGATGCGGCGGCCGGCAAGCTCTACGTGCACACCTCCGACTCCGGCACGCCGGCCGCGCACGACCTGATCGCATCGGTGACGCGAGAGTTCGGCATCCTTTTTCGCGGCCCGCGCGGCGAGCGCGGCGCGCACGATATCGTGGTTGAGGGGCTGACGTTTACGGGGTACATGAATCGTGAGACCGCCCCCTTGCCGGGCTATCATACACGGTGGGGACTCTACTTCCTGAGTGCGGACCGCTGCGTGGTGCGAAACTGCCGCGCGTACCTGAACGGCGGCGGCATCGGGTTGGTACAGCCAAACGACTGCCTTGTCGAGGACTGCATCGCGTACGGCAACGGCTCGACGTTCAACGCCGCCGGCGGGAACATCATCTGCTGGACACCGGCCAGGAACACGGTCATGCGCCGCAACATCGTCCATACAACCGATGCCAACGGCATCCGGTTTTACGGCGGCGGCAGCTCGAACTGCGTGCTCGAGTCCAACCTGGCCTACGGTTGCGACAAGGGCGAGATCTGGATCAAGGGAGGGGGGAACAGGACCAGCCGGATCGTACGCAACGTCTCGCTTGGCATGATCCATAACTCCGGCGGTGTGCCCGGTACGAATATCCTTCACAACCTGTGCCGGTACGGGACCAACCTCGGTGAGGACCCGAGCAATGTACAATTCTCCAGGCTGAAGGATTTCAGTCTGGACGCCAACTTCGCCGACCCGGCGCACCACGACTACCGGCTCCAGTCGGACTCCGTCCTGCGCGGGCAGGGCCCGGGCGGCACGGACCCCGGTCCCTTCCCCTATCGCGGGGACGTCTTCTTCCTGGGGCCGGGCGGCAACGACCGCCATGCGGGCACGAGCGTGCGGGAGGCATGGGCCACGGTGGGCCGTGCCAGGCAAGGCGTGAAGCGGGGCCAGACCGTGTACTGTCTGCCTGACATGAGTGAGCCGGCGTTCGCAAGCGCGACAGCGGTGCTGCGCGATGTGACCGTCCGCCGCCGTGGCGAGCCCGACAAGAGTCACTTCGCCTACAGGCCTGTACGGGAGAAGATGCCGCTGCGTATCGAACATGTGCGCGTGCATGGCGTCACCGCCACGACCGCCAACCTGGAATGGTGGACGCCGGCCGCGACGGCCACGACCACGCTGGAATGGGGCGAAACGCCCGAGTGCAAGCAGCGCCTGGAGCGTATGTATCAAGGCACGATCTTCCATACGGTCAGCCTGACGGGCCTGAAACCGGGCGCCACGTACTACTACCGTGTGTCGGCCACGTCGCCGGCTTGGGAGTTTCATACCACTCCCGAACTCGCGCGCCTGGACAGGGAGAAGCCGCGGAATACCGGACAGCTCCCCGCCGGCACATTCACCACGCCGGCGCGCGACCCGTCACCGCGCCTCTTCCATGTGGCCACCAACGGCTGGGACGGCGCAGCCGGCACGGCACGCCGGCCCTGGCGCACGCTGCGACACGCCGCCGGGCGGGTGCTGGCCGGCGATACGGTCGTGGTGCATGGCGGGATCTATCAGGAACACATCCCCGTGCGCGCGACCGGCACCGCGGGCCGGCCGATCACCTTCAGGGCGGCCCCGGGCGAACAGGTCTGGCTCGAGGGCTCGGCTCAGAGGCGGCCCACGTCCTTTCGGCTTGCGTTCAAGCATCATGTGCACCTGGACGGGTTCTTCCTGCGGCACTATCGGAAGGACCGCTATGACAGTGCGCGCGAGGCGGGCGCCATCGAGGTGATCGCCGGTTCGCACAACGTGGTTCGGCGCTGCTTCTACGACGGGCGTTCCCCGGTCTACAAACCCTACGCCGTGCGGGGCGACGAAACGGAGAGCCTGCTCGTGGAAAACTGCGTCGTCATCGGCGGCTGGAACGGGCTCAATTTCCGGGAGTGCCCGAACGTGACGGTGCGCAACTGCGTGCTGTACAATAACGCGATAACCGAGCTGGTCTTCTTCAACCAGCCCGGCCAGCCCGCCACCCTCACGCGCTGTATCGTCGCGGACAATGTTCCGATGAAGGTGCACAACGCGCTCGTCCAGGTCTGGCATCTCGAATGCTTCAGCGACGACTCGAACTGCTACTTCGCGCGACGCCCCGAGTCCGAGCGCCCGATCCTTGGGTACACACGCAGAGACGGCGTGAAGAAGCCCGCGGAGATCACCCTCGCGGAGCTGCGCGCGCTGGCGGGCCAGGGCAGGACCTCATTCTTCGCCAACCCGGGCATGCGGGTGGTCAGCGCCATGCGCCCGCTGGATCACCGCAACGCGACGGATCAGAAGATCCATCAGCGCGAAGAAATGCACATGGACGGCGACACGGCCATGCCTCTGAGTTTTGAACACTTTTTCGCTGATCCCGGAGGGCCGTGCGGGGCCGGCGCGGCCGGCGCGCCCATCGGCCTCGATCCAGGCGCGTTCGGCCCCATGCCGCAAGCGCCGAATCCGTAGCTTGAAAGAGGGCGCCGCATGGCGGCGGAGCGGCCGATTCCGCGGGCGCTGATTCCGACTTGACGCAGTCTTCCGGCAGGACGTGTTCGCTCAGCCTCCGTCCGCGGGTGACGGGTGATCGGCAGCCAACCCCTTGAGCCTGAGCAGGTCGGCCCGGTCCTGCTCCCGGTAGGTCGCCTTTCAGGCGTGGATTCGACTGTGCGGCTTTCCAGTTCTCGTAGTCCACCCATGTCCTGGCCTTGAAAACGAAGCCGCTGGGCCGCGGAAACGGGTTCAGGCGGTCGAGTTGCCGGAGCAGCACCCGCGCGCGGCGATAGCAGCTGAGCGGATCGTTCCGTCTC
>JAFGHX010000212.1 GCA_016929905.1 Kiritimatiellia bacterium | reverse complement strand
TTCGGTGTCGTCCATGAGCGTGCCGATCTCCGGGCTGTCCGCGCCGGTCACGAACGGGCTCCCGATATAACGGCTCAGGCTCAATGCGGGCGTGTCGTCCGGCACGCCGTCGCCGGTCTCGTCCAGCAGCGGGGTCTGGCATATCCGGCCGGATACCCGCCGCACACACTCTTTGGCCTGCGCGAACGCGTACCCAACCGTACGCCCGTTGAAGATGTGGCTGAGAAAAGCGCCGGAGAAGCTCAGCCGTCCGTTCGCCGGCCATGCGCAACCGGCGTTCTCTGCGGCGCAAGCGATGGTGATGCGCTCGCAGTTGGGCGGAGGCATCAGATCGGGTATGAACCCGCCGGCCCCCGCGAATTCGAGTATGACGATCGCCGACGGTTCGTGGGCGCTCTGATAGGTGTCGAGCCAGTAGTCAAGCGTCGCGGCATCGAGCGTTTCCGTCACGTTCAGGCTGAGTGTGTTGTTCGACGCCTCCCCGATCAGATACACGGTCAGCTTGGCGGCCGGCCCGCCGCAGTTGGTCGTGGCGGCCCAATCGGTGATCGCAAACTGCACGTTCGTGAGTGCCGGGGTGGCATCCACGTCATTCGTGCCGTCGCTATCCACGTCCTGGTTCGGTTCAGCGCTGATATAGTAGATGTTCTCCGCTTCGAACCGGCGGCTCAGCAGCGTGAGATACGCGTGCCGGGCGATATGCTGCATGGCGGCCCAGGCGACCGAATTCGTCAGGCCCCCGTTAACGAGCACCGCACGCTCTTTATAGCCCTGCTGGTAGATGTATCGCTGGACCGGCAGCGATACGCCGTCGCACGCGTCACGCGCGTAGTAGATAACCTTGTACGTCCCTTCCTCGCCCAACCCGCCATACTGCGCCGAGTAGCGCCCCGTCCCTTCCTGATCGGCCAAATCGATTTCCGGGATTTCTGCGACGGGCAGTGCCGGGTCCGGATCATGGTCGGGCGGCACCACCAGGCACCACACGCGAACAACGTCCTCGTCCGCGGCGACGTCGTCGGCCCAGACCGAGGCGGTCACGTTACCCGACAGAAGCTGATTGCCGCAAACCGTCCCGATCCGCGGAATGCCTTTGGCCGCGACGAAATCGGCGCCGAGGTAGAGCCCCCCGGCCAGGCTGCCGCCGCCGGTATCGGAGTACCCGGCAGTCTGATACGGCGCCATGGCGCTGGACGCCAATGCATAGCAGGCCGCCAGATCATAGCCAAGCAGCATGCCGTTATAGAAGGCATCCGAAAAGCTCACCAGCCCGCCCGCCACGAAGTAGGCCGGTTCATTCGTAGCGCAGCAGGCGATCACGATCCGTTCGGCTGTGCCCGTATAGGCAAGCTCGTCGAGCAGGCCGGCGGCATAGCAGCAGTCGATCAGCACGGTAACGCGTGTCTGGTATGTGTCCTGAATATCGTCCAGCCACGCGTCCAGTTCCGCGGCCGGCAGCGTCTCGGACGGATTCAGGCGGAAATACCCGACACCGGCCGAGTCCGCCCCGTGGTCGACCAGATAGACGAACAGGTTGCTTGTGCTGTTCGCCCAGTTCGTGAGCGCCCACTCCACATTGGCGTAGGTCGTCTCATGGTCAATGTCGTCCGATGCGCCGTCGCCGTCCACATCCTGGCCCGTCACCGGGCTCAGATACTGCAGGTTCTCTTCGGAATATCCGCGGTACAGCAGCGTGTTGTACGCGATATCGGCCAGGTAATCGGTATTCGGCCAGAGCGGATCGTCCGCGCCCTTGCGCCCGGCCACGATTACCGCTTTGCCGGCCGCCGTCACGTCGTCGGGACTGATGACGTTGATGCTGGCCCGGCCAAGCCGATTGTCGGCCGCCCAAGCCTCGACAACGTCGGTGCAAGCGGATGTGGCGCCGGGCTCGTAGAGCACGCTTGCCCCGTTCGAGCCGCTCAAGAACCCGCCGCTCGGGTTCTTCACGAATGCCCAGCTGATGACGTTCGTGCTGCCCGCCGCGTAGAGTGTGTTGCTCTGGCCGCTCAACAGCGTGAGGCGGGCCGGTGCAACGCGGAGCGCCGGACTCAGAGCGGTCACGGGACCCGGCATAGAGCTGGCACGCCCCTGGTTGACCGCCCAGATCATGTCCGAATCCGCACTGGTCACCGCGCCATCCAGGTCGAAATCGCCGCGATGGTATCCCGTGGCGCTGCTCTGACAGGCCCAGATCAGGGCGTCGACGCCGAGCACGGCGCCGTCTCCGTCGGCATCACCCGCCACGAGGCCCCAGACCCCGGGCTCGAGTTCGACGCAGGCGTTCGTGCCGCCGTAGTATTTGTCACACCCGGTCGAGAAGTCATACGCCGCGAGCCCATTGGTCAAGGCGACAGGCTCGGCCGACATGCAGGGAAGATGGTTCCGGTGCCGGACCACCACGTGGTAGACTCCGGGCGCCGCATCCATACACAGGCCGCTCGTCCCATCGTCATTCGCGACGCACCCCTCGGGGAGAAGAAACACGCTTCGAGTCGCCACACAGGCGAAGTCATTCGTGCGGAGAAGCTGCACGAGGATCCAGTCCACTGCATTGGAGGGCACAGCCGAAGCCACGCGCGCGTCCGCCGTGTAGGGCGCCTGCGCCGGGAGCATGCCGCCCGCCATGAGACCCGGTGTCATGGCGCCGGACTCCGTACCGTAGGGCCCCTGAAGCACCACCTTCACCTCGAGCGTCATGGGGAACTCATAGGCCCCGATGTCCACGGATCCATTCACGACACGGGGATTCCCATCAAGATCCGTGGCATACGTCATGTCCGAAATGAGCCAGCCGGCGTCAATGCATGGGGAGAACGGATCCAACCTGTAGTCGCCGTCGGACGCGCCCCGCAGCAGCGGCTCTGCCGTGATATTCCCGGGCCCGCCAGGATCGGGCGTCGTACAACTATACCAGCAGGCGCCCGCTTCGTAGTTTGTCGGCAAGTTGTAGTAAACGATGCAGTTCCTCACGATGTTGGCTATGGTGCTGCCGGGAAGGATGCCGTAGGTAGCCGTATTGCCGACAATCGTACAGTTCAAGGCCGTTGTATCACTGATTCCCGCGTAGGTTACCGCTGAATTGGATACGACTTCGCATCCGTAGATGGTCCCGCCAGCCACGCCGCCGCCTGTGAACAGGGCAGAGTTACCCGTGATACGGCAGTTGTTGGCAGCTCCGAAGGACGCGCGAACGCCCAGACCCTCGGTCACAATCTTCAAGGGGACTATCCCGTGAGGCTCAATGTACACGTATATCGGCGGCAGTTCTGACGTTGGTAGATAGCATACACCCCCGCCGTTGGTGCCCGCCGAATTCCCGGCCAGGATCGAGTCGTGCAGCATCGTGTGGTATGCACCCCCGCCATCCCAGTCCGCGGCATTGCCGAGTAGTGAGCTCCCGATGACCGTTCCGCGGTATACCCCACCACCATTCTTCGCCGCGGCATTACCGGCAACGATGCAATCCGCCAGTTGGCCGTGCGCGACGAACGCGCCTGCGCCCGACATGTCCGGACCGGCGAGCCCGGAACTCAGCGTGTGTCCATTCGTCAGGGTGAACCCGCACAACTCCGCGCCACCGCCCAGGTAGAGGCAACGCACGGCATCGGGGCCAACAGGGCCCTGCCCGTCAATGAAGGTATTTTCGGGACCGCTCGTGCTCTGCACGACCACTTTCCTGGCAATGACCACCCGATTGCTCAGCGAACCATCAGGTGTCACGACCGCGCCCGTGGCGTAAACCCCGTTGGAAACCCATACCTTACTGCCCGCCACGAGGGCCGCATCGACGGCGTCCTGTATCGTGTTGGCGGCCGAGGACCAGTTCGTGTAGGGATAGACAGCCGCCCCATGCGCCGCGTCCACGTAATGCACCGGCTGCTCCACGACATGGACCGTGACTGTTGCCGCAACCCCTTCCGGGAGGCTCTCATTGTACCCCGTGAGGATGACCGAGTACTCGCCGACTTGGGACCACGCATGATCGAGACAGGGCGTATTCGACACAACGACGCCATCGTCAAAATCCCACACGCTGCCGAGAAATCGGCCCTCAAAACGGCCTTCAAACCCCACACTGCAACCTGTGGCCACATTGGTCCACTCCGCCGCAATCGCCACGTCGAGTTCACCGGTGAGCGTACCCGCCCTATACTCATCGCACCCCATACTTGGCGGATCCGCCCACTCTTCGCCGTCGATATCGAGACCCGAACAAGCCGTGCTGTGCCCGCGTCCAATGCACGGCGACTCCGGAGACAGCCGGAACACGTCCGACAGTAGCGGCGCCGATGTCAGATTGCATCCCAGAACGGGACTGGGTGCCGTGCAACTGCTCGAATAAGTCCCGCCCAAGTGGTTGGGATGCGCCCCGAGTGACTCATTGTAGTAGACAATACTGTTGAAAATTTCACCCCGACAGGTTCCGCCGCCGCCGAGTTCAGCGGAATTGCGCGTGACGGTGCAATTCCGGAGCGTGGAGAGATAGGCGCCACCCCCAAACTGTGCCGAGTTCAGGTAGACGGCGCTGTTGCACAACGTTCCGAGATAGGCGCCCCCACCGCTGTCCAACGCCCGATTCGAGCGCAGTTCACTGTTGCTCACCTCACAGTTGAACACGCCACCGCCGAATTCCGCTGCGTTATCCGCTATGCGGCATCGGATGATACTGCCCCCCCCAACCAGCTGCCACTTGCTGAAGGTGCCGCCGAGAACGCCACCGCCATTGCCAGCCGCCACATTGCAGCACACCTCGCAATTGCTGAGGCTGGCGCCGGCCGAGAACAGATACGCCCCCGCGCCATGAGCGGCGCTGTTGCTATAGATTTCACAGTGAACGGCTTCCACACTCTCCAGGAATGCCCCGCCTCCGACGCCGGGTTGCCAGACAACCCAGCTAGAGGGGAAGTTGTCCATCACTTCCATGATCTCGGACCCCGAGGCCGTGTTGTGGCTCAACACCGAGTGGAGGATAGCGGCGTCGAACACGCCTGCGCCCCACGAAGCCGAGTTGCTCACGATCTCCGAGTCGAAGATGTTCCCCTTGTAGCAGCCGCCACCACACTTGCGAGCCTGGTTCAGCTTGACGACGCAATTCGAGACCAGTGCCCCGGTTTCACACCAGACCCCTCCTCCGCTCTGATTGGTGAAACTCTCCCCGTCATCGGGCGTATGCCCTTGCGTGAGGGTAAAGCCGCTCAACTCCGCACCCGTGGCCAGATAGGCGCAGCGGACGGCATTGCTGCCAATGGGGCCTTGTCCCACAATCAGAGTCGCATCCGGGCCTTCCACACTGCGCACCATCATGGCGTTTGTCACGGCAACCCGATTCCTCGCCGTGCCGGCGACAACGACCTCACCGCTGGCATAGACGCCGTTTGTCACCAGTACCGTGTCACCGGCCTCGGCCGCATCGACCGCATCCTGGATTGCAGTCGCCGCCGCCCACCAGTTCGTGTAGGGAGCCATCGCGTTCGTGCAGGCCACGTCGACGTAGTGCACGTCGCCGGAGGCGCAGAAGACAAGAGAGGCCCCGAGACAAAGAATGAAGAATGTCCGCCACGGGCGGATGCGCCTGCGGCGCGGAGCAGATAGAATGTCCGCCGCAGGCGGATGCGCCCGTGGCGCAAAAAATGGCAGAGCGCGGAGCGCGGCTGACCGGCCGCCAAGTTTTGACGTGTGCGGTTGTCGCTCGATACTCATGGGTTCGTTGTTCGTCGTCCAGGTTTCCGTGTTCAGGTGCCGGACGTCCCTGAAACCTGAAGTCCCGGCGTCGCTCACGCCAGCAGCTGTCCGCCCCAAAGCTGCCGCAGGAACGACTGCCAGGGAACAATCCGGATGCCGTCCACGACCCGTTCCTCACGTTCCCCGCAGACCACAATCGCTTTCTTCGGCTTCTGCTCCATCAAGAAGACCCGCAGGGCCCTGCAGTCCCGGTTGTCGACGCGCGCGGCGCCCTTGACCTCGACCGCCACCTCGCCGCCGCCCAGCACGAAGTCCACTTCGAGCCCCTGCCGGGTGCGCCAGAAGTTGATGTCGTACCCAAGCTCGCTGTAGGAGGCATGCGCCGAAAGTTCCTGCATTTTCACCGGAATATCCTCCCTTTTCGTCCAACTATTCCGGAGCATACTCCGTAATTGTCAACTTCATTCGCCGGGTCATCAGCTCGGCACATCAACCGGGCACGCAAGGCGCTACTCCCGCCCCTCATGCGTTCTCTGCGCACTTCTTGACCGCCGCAGCTTCAGCGGTTGGCGGCCATTCCCTCCCCACCCGCATCCCCCACCCGCACCCACCAACAAGACAGGCCCTCCACCCCTTTGCGTTCTTTGCGTTCTTCTTGACCGCCGAAGCTTCAGCGAAGGCGGTTCGCGGCTATTCTCTCCCCACCCGCCAACAGAACGGGCCCTCCATCCCTTTGCGTTCTTTGCGTTCTTCTTGACCGCCGTAGCTTCAGCGAAGGCGGTTCGCGGCTATTCCTTCCCCACCCGCACCCGCTAA
>JAFGHX010000211.1 GCA_016929905.1 Kiritimatiellia bacterium | reverse complement strand
TCGTACCTGCTCGGCTACAAGCTCTACGATCCGAACGGACTCGACTACGACGTGCCGTACCGCTGCATGCTCCCGCGCGAGATTGACGGCCTGCTGCTGGCGGGCCGCTGCGTCGGGTCGGACTACCTCGCGAACAACACGCTGCGCCTCATCGTCCCGTGCCTCGCCACGGGCCAGGCCGCGGGCATTACCGCCGCACTCGCCGTGCGGCACGGCGTCGCGCCACGACACGTGCCCGTGCGGGAACTCCAGGACAGGCTGGTCAGCCAGGGCGCCTACCTCGCCGCCCCGGGCCAGGACCTGCCCCCGCTGCCCGCCCATTCCGTCCCCATCAAGGCGACGGACTGCTGATTGGTCGTGGACGCGGAATCTGGCGGTGGGCGACATGGCGGCCCTGCCGCGGCGCGGGCTGGGCGGAAATCTCCGGGGAGCCGTCGGCCTACGATCCGTGTATCCGCAAGGAGCACGCCTCGTCCTGGAAGGGGCGCGAGATGCACTATACGTTGTCGGCGGGGATGTATTGGCAGAATGTGGGGGGCATAGAGGGATGGGTGGAGCCGTTGAAAAGGACGCGTTCGACATCAGCGTAAACGTGGACTGCACGCGGCCGTACGACAACCCCGTGCGCGATGCCTTCGATGCGTCCGAAGTCGGACGGGCGGGCAAGACCGTGCCCCAATCCGTCGAACCCGGACGGTCTGACGCGGTCGAAGGAGGCGGCGGTAGCGCGCCGGGGAAATGAACGGCATTCGGTCTGAACGGCCGGCGGCCATGACACCGCCAGTGAAGGGAAAGGAAGGAGAGCGTACGATGCGACAACGAGTGCTTCTCGGCGCCGCTCTGGTGTGCGCGATCGCGACGGGCGGGTTTGGAGGCGACAAGGCGAGCATGAAGCCGCTGCACGGCCGGCCGCTGCCGAAGCGCTGGCTGCCGGTGGACCAGGATGGCTGGACGGTTCTGGAACCCGCGGGGGACTCCCGGATCGTCTACGTGAGCAGCAGCGAGGGGGACGACGCAACGGCGCGGGCGTACCAGGCCGGCGAGCCGTCCGTCGGCGCCGACCCGCGCCTGCCGGCCGAACCGGTTCGCGCGTTCAAGACGGTGGGGGCCGCCCTGGAACATGCCCGTGAAGGCGCGCCCGACTGGGTGCTGTTCAGGCGCGGGGACGAGTTCATGCGCGTCCGGATCAAGGCGCGCAGCGGGCGGTCGGCGCAGGCGCCGTCAGTCATCGGCGCCTATGGCAGCGCAGCGGACCGGCCGGCATTCAAGGGGCACGGGATTGGCGTCTCGTTCGGAAGGGTGAACACCGGCGCGCAGTTCGCCGTGCTGATGGACCTTGTGTTTCACGCCACATGCCTGGACCCGGACTCGCCGGACTACCAGCCGGACAAGCGCACGCACCCGAAGGGAGATCATGGGGGCATTGGCATCGAGGGCGGCGCACAGGCGCAGGCGCAGAACATCCTGGTCGAGAACTGCCTGCTGCGGTTCTGCGGGCTTACGTGTTGCGGTTTCAGCCCCGACGCCATGGCCGATGTGGTCATCCGGCGCTGCGCCGTGCTGGACAAGTACACGCTCGCCGGGCATACCCAGGGCCTGTGGGGCGCGCACGCGTCGTTATTGCTGGAGGAATGCCTGTTCGATCATTGCGGCTGGCTCCACCAGAATGTGCCGGAAAACAAGGGCAAGCCCGGGCTGGCCAATCCGCTGAGCCACAACACCTACTGCCTGAACATGCGCTACACGGTTTTCCGCGACAACATCTTCATGCGCGGCGCGAGCATCCACAACAAGTTCACGGCCAAGCCGGGCGCCGCCAGCGTGCGCCATGTCGTGCTGGACAACAACCTCTACCTCGACGGCGAGATCGGGATCAGCATGGGCGGCAATGTGCCGGGCCCGCTGCGCTGGGTGGACTGCCGCATCGTCAACAACGTGATGACGGACCTCGGCCGGTCACGGCCGACGGGCCGCATTCTCGGTTGGGGCATGGGCATCTCTGACTGGGACGGGGGGCTCGTGGCGAACAACCTGATCCACCACTTCGGGGACGAAGAGGTGCGGATGGTCCAAGGCATCCAGATTCGCGCGGGCGCCGAGGACGCGAATCTGAAGAGGCGCAAGGTGGAGAAGACACCCGGTCCCTGGTGCCGGAACCTGACCGTACGGGACAACGTGATTCACGGCCTGCGCTCCGCCAGGTTCGGCGCCCTGGTCGTGGACACCACCAGGGCCGAGTTCGAGAACGTTCGCATCGAGCGCAACCACATCCAGATGCCTGGCCTCTCGACCAGAACGATCGACCTCCTGGACAAGGAGCGGTCCGGCGTTCGGTTTTCAGGCAACACGTACTACACGGATGCCGACCCGGGCGCGTGGTTCCTGGTCAACGGCGAGAAGAAGGGTTTCGCCGATTGGGTCGCTTACTCGGGCGAGCAGGACGCAAAGAACGGCAAGATCGCCTACCCCGATCCCGTCCGCGACATCGAGGGCTATATGAAACATCTGGGCAAGGAGCCGACCTATGCCGCGTTCATCGAGGAGGCGCGCAGGCAGTGCAAGGCGAACTGGCGTCCCGAGTTCGCGGCGCCGGCGATCAACCACTGGTTCCGTGCCGGATTCGGCGTGAAGAAGATGCCGGAATCCAAGGCGGCACAATGACGACGCAATCGCGCATCGGAACGGAAGGTGAGGCGAAAACGGCGCACTGAGAATGAGCTCAGAACAACGACGGCTGTTGTGCCGGCTGGTGGATCTGTTCGGGGGTTTCGAGGGCGGCTATATCGGCGCAACCCGCCACGCGGCCCGTGAGGGCATCGCGCGCGGAAAATTCCGCCGACCTACTTGGCCAGCGTATCCAAATGTCGCCGGTAACGATCGGGAATGTTGATCCGGTTCTTGCACCCAAGCGCGACGGCAGCCCGAGAAATGGCGCCTGCTCCGTCGTTGTAGAATGTCTCGATTCTCTTGTTGCGGTCTTTGATGCCCTTGTAGTCGCGGGGGCAAACCAACGTCCAATCCGCGCCGTCCCGATTCAAGACGGCGCGGAAGTACCTATCGATTGTGGCCTCGGAATATCCCAACTTCTTCAACAGAACATGATGTTCGAACGCATCATCGATGTTTGACACCAGAGCTTCCGATTCATCATAGGCCACCAGGAGCAAGAGTGGGTCATCTGCTTTCTGGGCTTTCTGAACGTCACGCCGGTTGGGATAGTATGTGAAGACCATGCAGCTCCAAGCCTGAGCGATAAGAAGCGCTTCTCAGACGGCGTGGGCACCTGCCCACTTGAAGCAGGGCTTTGATGCCGCAAAGGTAGCTGAGTGGGGGCGACGCGTCAAGAGGAACGACAAGGCGTTCTCCGGTCGGTCCGGGGTTACGCCGGATCTTGGGGCTTGTTCTTTGCTTCAGCGGGGTGCGGGCTGGTACCGGCGCCGGACAACGTTGCCGTAGCGGCGCCGTAGCGCCTCGCGTTCGGGCTTGACCCGTCCGCGCTCCTTTGATAGTCCTTGCGCCGTTATGCGAAAGCCATTTGAAGCACCTGGCAGCGGGTCCGATCGTCTGCGAAATGACTCCGCATCCCTCCCGGACGGGCAGCGCGAGCCCGAACGGATGGTCCCGATCTCGAAAGCCGTCGAGGTCCTGGTGGTCGGCGGCGGGCCCGCCGGCATCGCGGCGGCGGTGGCCGCGGCCCGCGAGGGCGCGAACACACTGCTCGTTGAGCGCTACGGCTATCTGGGCGGCATGGTCACCGGCGCGCATGTCGTCTGGGTGCTCGGCATGGGCGACGGGTTCCGGCAGATAGCGCGCGGCATCGCCCGGGACATCCGCGACCGCCTCGAGCCGCTGGGCGCCGTCAAGAAACCGAACGCCTGCGGCGATTACACGGTGGATCCCGAGGTGTTCAAGTGGCAGGCGATCGAGATGCTCGGCGAGCTCGGCGCGACGGTGCTGCTGCACACGATGGCCTGCGACCCGATCGTCGAGGACGGCGCGGTTCGCGGCGTGTTCACGGAGAGCAAGGCGGGCCGCCGAGCTATCCGCGCCAAGATCGTGATCGACGCTTCCGCCGACGGCGACGTCGCCTTCCGCGCGGGCTGCGGATACGACAACGAGACGCACGACGTCTCGCTCGGCGCCAACGTGGACGGCGTCGACAAAGCGAGGGAGAAGGCGTTCGCGGAAGAGTCTCCGGACCGCTTCCAGCAGATCCGCGCGGAGGCCATCCGCCTGAACGGCGGCGCCATGGTGGGCCGGGGGCGGCACCTGAAGAACATCGATGTCACGGACCCGTCGGCGCTGACCGAGGCCGAGACGGTGCTGCGCCGCGACCTGTTCGCGGCTTTGCGCCACCTGCGCGCGCACATGCCGGGCTGGGAAAAGGCCGTCATCCGCGAGACACTTCCCCAACTCGGCGTCCGGCAGAGCCGGCGAATCCACACGGAGTACATGGTGACGGACGCCGATCTGCGCGCAAGCCGCCACTTCGACGACAGCGTGGCGCGGCTCGGATCGTACCTGCTCGGCTACAAGCTCTACGATCCGAACGGGCTCGACTACGATGTGCCGTACCGCTGCATGGTCCCGCGCGAGATCGACGGCCTGTTGCTGGCCGGGCGCTGCGTCGGGTCGGACTACCTCGCGAACAATACGCTGCGCCTCATCGCCCCGTGCTTTGCCACGGGCCAGGCCGCCGGCATTGCCGCCGCCCTCGCCGCGCGCCAAGGTGTCGCGCCGCGAAACATACCCGTCCGGGAGCTTCAGAACAGGCTGGTCGGCCAGGGCGCCTATCTCGCCGCCGCGGGTCAGGAATTGGCCCCGCTGCCGAGCAACACCGCCCCCATCGAGGTGACGGACTCCTGACTCCGCCGGGTCTGCCCGCCGTCGGTCGAAGGGCTTGAGGGGCTCAGCCAACGACAGCCGTTCCCCCGGTCGGCTTGTCCCCTTGACACCCGGCGCGATCTCCTGCCACTATCCCGCCGGGAGCAGCCATGGCGATGCGCGGGTTCGTCAGAAGACTTCGCAAACGCCTGGGTCTGTGAGCACCCACAGTGGCGAGAACCTGGGCAAGAAACCTTCCAGCGTCATGAGCGGCACGAACGAGTCTTTGGAACTGAGCGTGACCCCGCAGGGGTTCGTTACGGCGTTGCCCTATGCCGGCGGCGAACGCTGGGCGGCCGGCGCGGCGGCCCGTTTCGCCGAGCATGAGGCGGCGGGTCTAACGGCGCTGGCCGCGGCAAGCCTGCCGCATGGCGCGCACGGATCGGTCCTGTTCTGGCGCGATGTGGCCGCCGGGTTCGTTCGCACACTGTGCCACCTGCCCGAAAACACGCCGCTCGGCCCCGACACCATTGAGATGCCCGCCGCCGCGAGGCTGGCGGAATGGGTTCTGAATGCCCCGCCCATGCAAGGCGCGGAATACCTGGCGCCCGACACGCTCGCGGCGGTCTGGCGCCGGCTGGCCGACTGGACGGCGGCGCAGGCGGCGTCATGCGGCGGGCTGGGCGCGTTCCTCGAAACATACGCGCCGCACTGGTCGCGCGTCGGGCGTGTCACACTGCATCTGGCGGAGCACAAGGGCGACGCGGACTATCCGTTCGCGTTCATGGCCACGTATGCGGCCGGTCTCTCACGCGGCGGCCGGATCAGCCGCCTCCCGCTGGGCCAAGCGCTGCGCGAATACGCCGGCGCGCGCCGCAAGCCCGAGCTGCTCAAGCTGCTTTCCCCGCTGCACGCCGCGGCGCAACGCAGTACGCTGATCGCCGAGCTGGTGGAAACGGGCGACGTCTTTCATCCGCTCGTCTGGACGCCCGCGGAAGCGTACGCCTTCCTCAAAGAGATTCCGCTCTACGAGGCGTGCGGGCTGCTGGCCCAGCTTCCGAACTGGTGGCGCAAGCGCGCGCGCCCGCGTGTGGCCGTGACGCTCGACAGTTCGAAAGAGAACGCCGCGCTCGGCACGGACGCCCTGCTCGATTTCCAGGTGGGCCTCGCGCTCGGCGACCAGCAACTGAGCGCGGAGGAAACCCGGGCGCTGCTCGCCGGCACGGAAGGGCTCGTGCTGCTGCGCGGCGAATGGGTCGAGGCGGATGCCGCGAAGCTGCGCGAGGCGCTCGACCATTGGAAGCGGGTCGAACAGGAGGCCGCGGCCGGCGGCCTGTCCTTCATCGAGGGGATGCGTCTGCTGGCCGGCGCTTCGGCCGATCTGAAGGATGACGGCGCCGGCGAGGCGCACGCGGACTGGTCGTCCGTCGCGGCCGGCGCGCGGCTGCGCGAGGCGCTCGCCGGCCTGCGCACGCCCTCGGGCCTGCTCGGCGTGCCGCCGGCGGGCTTTCAAGGCACGCTCCGGCATTACCAACTGGACGGCCTGAACTGGCTCTGGTTCTGCGCGCAGCTCGGGTTGGGCGCTTGCCTGGCCGACGACATGGGGCTGGGCAAGACGATCCAGGTGCTCGCGGCGCTGCTCAGGCGCAAGGAGCAAACCGCGCGAAAAGGGCACGCGATGCCCTCGCTGCTGGTCGTTCCGGCGTCGCTGATCGGGAACTGGAAGGCTGAGGCCGCCCGCTTCGCGCCCCGTTTGGCCCTGTTCATTGCGCACCCGTCCGAAACGCCGGCGGACACACTGGCCGAGTGCGGGTTGCGACCCAAGGAACACCTGCGCGGTACCGACCTGGTCGTGACGACCTACGGCATGGTGTCCCGCCTCAATTGGCTCGCCGCGTTCACGTGGCACTGGGTGATTCTCGACGAAGCCCAAGCCATCAAGAACCCGGGCACGAGCCAGACGCGTGCCGTCAAGAAGCTCCGGGGCGCCGCGCGCATGGCCCTGACCGGCACGCCGGTCGAGAACCGGCTCGGCGACCTGTGGTCGATCTTCGACTTCCTCAACCCCGGTCTGCTGGGCAGCGCCCAGCGTTTCAAGGCGTTCGCAAAAACGATCGAGAACAGGGAACACGCGCGCTACGCGCCGCTTCGCAACCTGGTGGCGCCGTATATCCTGAGGCGCCTGAAGACCGATCCGGCGATCGTGCCCGATTTGCCGGACAAGACCGAGATGCAGGTCTTCTGCGGGCTGTCCAAGCGCCAGGCGGTGCTCTATCAACAGAACGTGACCGCGCTGAGCGAGGCGCTCCAACGCACCGATGGCGACCGCATACGCCGCCGCGGGCTGGTGCTGGCCCATCTGATGCGGTTCAAGCAGATCTGCAACCATCCCAGCCAGCTCACCGGCGATGCGGTCTACGAACCGGCCGCGAGCGCCAAGTTCGAGCGGCTGGGCGCGCTGTGCGGCGAGATCGCCTCGCGCGGCGAGAAAGCGCTGGTCTTCACGCAGTTCCGCGAGATCACCGAGCCGCTCGCCGAATTTCTCGCGACCGTCTTCGGGCGCGGCGGGCTCGTCCTGCACGGCGGCACGGCGGTCAAACAGCGCAAGCGGCTCGTCGCGGACTTCCAGCGCGCGGACGGCCCGCCCTTCTTCGTGCTGTCCATCAAGGCGGGCGGCACGGGCCTGAACCTCACGGCCGCCTCGCACGTCATCCACGTCGACCGCTGGTGGAACCCGGCCGTCGAGAACCAGGCCACCGACCGCGTGTTCCGGATCGGGCAGCACCGCAACGTGCTCGTCCACAAGTTCGTCACGCGCGGCACGGTCGAGGAGAAGATCGACGCGCTTATCCGCGAGAAACAGGACATGGCCGACGCCCTGCTCGAAGGCGGCGCGGAAACGGCGCTGACGGAAATGAGTGACGAACAGCTCGTGAATCTGGTATCACTGGATATCGAACGCGCGGGGGACTGAGTCCATGAGATGGGGCGGCCGCTACGACTACGACGGTTACACGGCGTGGCCTATGTACGTGCCCGTCGCGCAGCGCCGCGCGCAGGCCAGGCGCGAGGTCGAGAAGCTGCGCAAGAACGGGCAGGCCGTTGAACCGGTGGAGATCCAAGGCCGCACGATCGCCCACAGCTTCTGGGGCAAAGGCTGGTGCACGCACCTCGAATCGTTCGGCGACTATGCCAACCGCCTGCCGCGCGGGCGCAGCTACGTGCGCAACGGGTCCGTCTGCCATCTTGCGATTGCCAAAGGGAAGGTTGAAGCCATGGTCAGCGGCTCGCGCCTGTACCGCGTCGCCGTCGACATCACGCCGCTGACGAAGGGGCGCTGGCTTGCGCTGAAGCAGCGCTGTACGGGCAAGATCGGATCCCTCATCGAACTGCTGCAGGGCCGGCTTTCGGGCGAAATCATGCAGGCGGTCACGGACCGGGAGCAGGGCCTCTTCCCGTTGCCGGGCGAGATTCGCTACACGTGCAACTGTCCCGACTGGGCGCGGATGTGCAAGCATATCGCCGCCGTCATGTACGGGATCGGCGCGCGCCTCGATACGCGCCCCGAACTCCTGTTCCTGCTGCGCGGCGTGGATCATGAGGAGTTGATCGCGGCCCCGGCGGCGGCTGAGACGATAGCCGGAACCGGCTCGCGCCGCGCACGGCGTCGTACGCTTTCCGGCGCGGAGCTGGAGCGCGTGTTCGGCGTGGAACTGGACACGGTGCCGGAGCCGACCGCCGGAGCCGGGGCCGGCGTCTCCGCACCGGTACCCGACAAACGTGCGGCGAAACCGACAACGCCCCGCGCCAGAAGCCGGGAACGGCCGGCAAAGAAAAGCGCGCTGTTCAAGCCGACCGCGCGTTCGGTCGCCCGGCTCCGGCGCAGGCTCCGCATGAGCCGCGCCGAGTTCGCGCGGGTGGTCGGGGTCTCGCCCGCCACCGTCGCGAACTGGGAAAAGGCGCGCGGCGCCATCAGACCGCACGCCGGGGGGCTGGCCGGACTGCGGCGGCTCGCCGGGGCGGGCGGGTAGTCGGACGCACGGAAAGCACAGTGCTGCGCACGTTCCGCCGTGCGATGCATGTGCCGCCAAAGTCGACTGTGGAGTGAAAGAAGTCTGTGTCCCGGACGACTGGATCAACGCTGCCCGCGTGGATAAGGATGGGGAAAACGTTGAGGTGCCTCCCTGAACGGGGAATGGCCAGGCGCTCAATCTTCCCGACGAGCTCCTCCATGACTTCCGCGCCGATCGACTTCTTCAAAGGGCCTGCGTCCAGCTCTTCAGGTCCACAGGCTCGGTCAGATGCATGTACTCCGCCAGCCTCTCGGCAAAATGCCTCAGCTGGTCTTCGTTCGTCTGCCCCTTGCGCGGAGGCAACCCCTGGAATTCGAAGAAGTGCTCGGCATGTCTGCCGCTGAATTCCTGGATAAGCCGACTCTTGACTCTGTACTTCAGTAGTCCAGGGATGCCGCGTTGCCGGTGAGCACGCGCAACGCGCCTTGTGCCAGGGCCGCCATTTCCAGATTCTCGGGATAGACCAGGACAGGCGCAATGGGCGCCACTCGCTCGCGGATCCGTTCAAGCAATCGCTCCCAGCCTGCCAGGGCGCCCGTCAGGACGATGCCGTCTGCTCGCCCGTCCAGGGCGGGCAACATGGCGCCGATCTGCTTGGCGATCGTGTAGGCCATGGCGCGCAGGGCCTTGACGGCCTCCAGCTCGCTTCGCTGGACTCGCGCCTCCAGCTCGCGCATGTCGCTTGTGCCCAGGTGGGCGGCGATCCCGCCTTCGCCGGTCAGCTTTCGCAGCAGTTCATCTTCAGTCTGCCTGCCCGCGAAACACAATCGAACCAGATCACCCGCGGGCAAGCTGCCCGCCCGCGTGGGCGCGATGGGCCCGTCGCCGTCGAACGCGTTGTTCACGTCGACCACTCGCCCGTCCCGGTGTGCGCCGACGGATACGCCGCCGCCCATGTGCGCGACGATGAGTCGTGCCTCTTCGTAGGCCGTGCCGAGCGCCGTTGCCGCCTTTCGTGCGGCGGCCCTCTGGCTGAGCGCGTGGAAGATGCTTCGCCGCTCGATTTCCGGCAGGCCGGTCAACCGCGCCTCGTCGATCAGTTCGTCGACGGTCACCGGGTCCACAACGAACGCCGGGATTCCCGCTTCCTGGGCCAGCTCGAATGCGATGCAAGCCGACAGATTCGACGCGTGCCGGCCGTACGTGCCCTCCGCCAGATGGGCAACCATCGTCTCATTGACCCGGTAGGTGCCGCCCGGCAGGGGTCTGAGCAGGCCGCCGCGCGCTGCGATGGCGGACAGGCCGTGGAGTTCCGCCCCCTCGTTCGCGAGGAAATCCGCTATCTCCGCCCGGACCCGGGTCGTCCCGGCGCCGGGCGCGGTGTGCTCCGCCGTCTGCCGGTCGTTCTCGAACAACGCGAGCTTGACCGACGTCGAGCCCGTGTTGATCACCAGTATGCGGTGGACGCTCATTCGCTGAGGTAGCACGCCAGCGCGATGGTCATGAGTTTGCTCGCGGGCGAATCCGATCGTGACGCCACGGCCAGCGGCTTGCTCGCGCCCATGACAACGCCGGCGAACGTGACGTCGCAGAAGCACTGCAGCGCCTTGTACAGCACGTTGGCCGTTTCGATCTCGGGCGCGCACAGGATGTCGGCCCGGCCGGCGACGTCGCCTTTGCGGTGCTTCTTCGCCGCGGCCGCCGGCGAAACGGCGTTGTCGAGCGCGAACGGGCCGTCGACGACGGCATGGGCGACCACGCCGCTGCGCACGATCTTCGCGACCAGCGCGGCCTCGAGCGTGGCTTCCATCGCCGGGTAGTTCAAGGTGTCGACGGCGGCCAGCATGGCAACGCGCGGCCGTTCGATTCCCAGCGCCCGGGCCACTTTCACGGCATTCTCGACAATGGCGACCTTGCGCTGCACGTTGGGCGTGATGTTGATTCCCGCATCGGTCAGGAGCATGAGGCGGTTCAGCCGTGGTGCGTCGAATACGGCGACGTGGCTCAGCAGCCGGCCGGCGCGCATGCCCAGTTCGCGTGAAAGGACCGCGCGCAGCAGATTCGCGGTTGAAACCCTGCCTTTGACCAGGACGTCGGCGCGGCCTTCGTGTATCGCCGCGACGGCGCCGCGTACCGCGTCGGCTTCCGTATCGGCCGGCGCCACCGTCAAAGCGTCCCCGAGTTTCAGGCCGGCCGCCTCGGCGGCGGTCCCTACGGCATCAGGTCTTCCGTACAGGGCGGCCTCGGCGAAGCCATGGCGGCACGCTTCGGCCACGGCTTCCAGCACGGCCGCATCCTGCGCACACGCCACACTGAGCCGCCACTTCCTGCCACTCCGAGCGACCGCGTCAAGAATATCGCGCACGCGTTCGATCTTCATTCGCTAGCCCAGGTCCGGCTCTTCGTGATGGTGCACGGCGACTCGTCCCGTGCGTGCCAGTTCGAGAATGCCGAACGGCACGAGCAGCCGGACGAGCGCGTCCACGCGCTCCTCGCTCCCCGTCATCTCGATGACGAGGCAGTCCGTGCCCATACCGGCGACCGTCGCGCGAAAGACTTCCACGAGCTGCATGACCTTCGCAATGTCCTCGCCTTCGGCCCTCACCTTCGCGAGCATCAGCTCGCGCTCGACCATGTCCTCGCGTTCGATGTCTTCCACATCGATGACATCGCCGTGGTCTTTCAGGTGCGCGACGACCTCGTCCAGCGCGCTTTCGTCGCTCTTCACCACAATGGTCATCCGCGACGTGCTGGAGTCTTCCGTCTCGCCCACGGCCAGGCTGGCAATGTTGATGCCCTTCTCGGCGAACGAACCCGCGATAGCGGCCAGCACGCCGGCGTGGTTCTGGACAATGCAGGAAATCGTGTGTTTCATGTGCGCGGCTCCCGGAGTATCGACCGTTTGCCCTAATCATAGGTTGCGGCGGACGCCGGGCAAGACTAATCAGCCGGGCACGGGGGCGATAGGCATTGGCGCCTCATTCGAAGGCCCCGAAAACAGGCGTGGCAGATGCGCGATGGCATGGACGGGCGCGCCATTGCCGGAAGCGCAAGGCGTTCGTGCCGGGCGCGTACCGCCGGGTGCGGCAACCGCTCGGCCCGGGCCGCCATGGTCTTTTCCTTTGGCGGGCCAAAATGATGGCAACCGGAGAAATTGATGTATGAGCGTCAGAGTCTGGGGATGGCAGATTAGGGCGAAAGATTAAGGCGAAAGATTAGGGTTGAGAAGATGGCGTATTTCTTCCCGCAGGAGCGACGTATGCGGTGTTGCAGGTAATGCCCCTAATCTTTCGCCCTAATCTTTCGCCTTAATCTCTGTAATGTCCATTCATGGGCGAAGAGGATCAGGGAAATGGGGAGAGCGCAAGAAATGCAACAACCCTCGACAGAGAAGGGTTGTAGAGTGTGCAGATGGAGAGTTCTGACGGAGCGGGCAATCAGCCGAGGGGGGAGGCCGCGCGGGCGGGGACGATTCGAGAACACGGCGGTTCAGAATCGACGCATGATCAACTCGGAAGCCTTGTCCGAGTCGGCGGCGATGGCTTCGGTGAAGGCGTTGATGTTGGAGGTGTATAGGTCTTCGCTGAGGAAGAAGAGCAGGCAGTTGCGCAGCATGGCCATTGCCGCGACGGTGTTGGGATTTCGGCTTCGGGTTTTATCCTCCATCAAGCAGGCGTCTTTGCGC
>JAFGHX010000021.1 GCA_016929905.1 Kiritimatiellia bacterium | reverse complement strand
CGCTTCGGGTATTGCCCCCTCCCGCGCGCCTTGCCCTGCGCCAAAATCGCCTCGGCTAACGTTAGCGTATTTACGAAAGGCAGTACTAAGACCGATGGAGTTGTTGCGGGAATCGAAAGGATTGCCACGAGGCCACGCTCTGCATTTCGCGCGTTTTTCGCGTGTTTTCGCGGGCAGAAAGGGCGCGAAACCAGATTTGCCTCAGGCTATGCTATGAGAATCGCACTGCTCAACCCGCCCTGGTACGACGAGAAGCGCCCGGAGCTGTGGGGCGTGCGGGCCGGCTCGCGCTGGCCGCATTTCCAGAAGCGGGCGGGTGCGGACGCGTTGCCGCGTTACGTGCCGTTCCCGTTCTTCCTCGCGATCGCCGCCGCGTGCGCGCAGGAAGCGGGCCATGACGTGGCTCTGCTCGACGGCGTCGCGGAAGGGTTGCCGCTGGACGACTTCTGCGCGCGGGTTGGGGATGCGGACCCGCAACTCATCTTCGTCGAGACGTCCACGCCCAGCCTGAGCTGGGACCTGGCCGTCCTGCGCCGGCTGCGCGAACAGCAGCCGGGCGCCGTGCTGGTGTGCGGCGGGACCCATGCGCCCGGACTGGTCCCCGCGCTGCTGGCGGGGCAGCCGGTCCCCGACTACTGGCTGGCCGGCGAGTACGAGCAGGCGCTGACGCGGCTGGCCGGCGCCCTGGCCGCGCGACAGGACCTGACGGCCGTGCCCGGGCTGATCAGCCGCGAACACGCCGCGCGGGAACCGGCCCGGATCCGCGACGTGAACGGCCTGCCGGCGCCGCTGTACGAGCTGCTTCCGGTCACGGCCTATTCCGACCCCGTCTGCGGGCTGCCCGCGCCGTCGGCGCAGACGTGGACGTCGCGCGGGTGCCCCTACGGCTGTACGTTCTGCGTCTGGCCGCAGCTCATCTACGGCAATCGCCTGTACCGCAAACGCGACGTCGATACGGCGCTGGCCGAGGTGGATCTGCTTATCGGCACGTACGGCTGCGAATCGTTCTACTTCGACGACGACACCACCAACATCGGCGACGAACGCATGGCGGAATTGAGCCGCGCCATCCGCGCGCGCGGGCTCAACTCGTATCCCTGGGCCATGATGGCGCGCGCCGACTGCATGAGCCCGCGCATGATCGAGGCGCTGGCGGAAGCCGGCCTGTATTCGGTGAAGTACGGCGTCGAAAGCGTCTCGCCCCGCCTGCTGGACGCCTGCAACAAGGGCACGCGGCTCGCGCCCATGCGCGAGGCGATCCGGCTCACGAAGGCGGCGGGCATCAAGCAGCATCTCACCTTCACCTTCGGCGTGCCCGGCGAGACGCGGGCGACGATCGACGAAACCGTCGCCTTTCTGCTGGATGCCGCGCCGGAGACGGCGCAGTTCTCGATCTGCACGCCGTTCCCCGGCACTGCGTTCCACGAGGCGTGCCGGGCACACGGCTGGCTCGTCACCGAAGACTGGGACCGCTACCTCGGCAGCGGCGAAGCCGTTGTCCAGACGCCTTCGCTCTCGGCCGCCGCGCTCGAAGCGGGCTACGCGCAGGCCGTGCAGCGCTGGGACGCGTTCTGCGCCGAGCGCCTGGCGGAGCGGAAGAAACGGCTGGTAACAGCGCTGCAGAAGGCGGTCGCCGGCGAACGGCGCTGGACGCTCATCGGCGAGCGCGACTTCGCCGCGTTCCTGTGGGAGCGGGGCGGCGAGCCGGTCTGCGCCGCGTACGACGAAAACGCGTCCGACGACGCCCACCTTCCGGTCGTCATTTCCCGCCACGACGAGGAAAAGCTCTGGCGCCGGCTCGCGCGCACGAACCCGGCACGCGCCGGGAACGCGTTGCGGTTGTACGGGTAACCCGGAGCGATGCGGTACTGCGCTCTTTGTCGTAATTTTTGTCGACCCCTGCTTGCGAGGGGTTCTCCGGGCGTCAAAGCTCCAACCGTGGTTCCGTCGAAAAACCCCTGCGGCCGGCACGGAGAGGCTGTCTCAAAACCGGGGAACAGCCCTTACGGGCTTAACTACAAACGGCAGAAAACCACCAGATATGCCGTTTGTGGTGAACGCCGTAAGGCGTGTGGCAACGTGCGAGTCGGGTTTTGAGACAGCCTGCGGAGGCCGGCCCTCCAACACAACACATCGTGCGGTTCTGGAGGGCGCGGCTCCGTCCGCGCCGGGTTTTTCAGGGCCCGGCGGCGCCCGGCACGCGCAAGTGGTGGGGCCACCCGGGCCCCGTCGGGCCGCCGGGGCCTACTTCGGATCCGCCGCCTCTTGACTTATCATGAATCCCGTCCCCCGACGGACCACCGCAGGCCGTCCGCGAGGCAGCGCAGATGGTTTCGCGCGCGAGTGAAGTCCCCTCGACAGAGGCTTCTTTGCAGGCCGCGGGCCAAATGGCATCGACTCGCGCTGGTCACCTCCGCCTCCAGCAGGCCGAGGACATACTCCCGAGTGTCGCGGCTGCTCAGAGCGCCTATGTCCCGCCCGATCAGGACCGCCGCGGCCAGACTCAGATCGCCGTCGACCTGCTGCATGATGCCGTCGTGCGGCGCCCGGCGCAGCCGGGCCGTGTTGCCAATCTCCAGATAGTTGGCCATCACGAATGCGATATCGGTTCCGTCCCGCTTGAAGCGCCTCTGAGGCCGGTCGTGCACAGCCACTGTCTTCAGCAGGACCAGAGCGGGCACGGAAATCAGCCGCAACCGCAGAGATCCGCCGCCGTCATGCACCTCCAATCGCAAGGCACGCTCGAAGGCATCGCGCAGGCCAACGACGTTCCACAGGCTGCCATCCTGCGGCCACACGACCGTGCGGCCGTCTTCCGCGATCTCGCCGAACGGCAGGATGTCAACCTGCTGCCCGGTTTCTTCGTCCAGGAATCTCTCGGCATGCGCCTCCTCAGGATTCGTGAATCCGTGCCGACGCAACACGTCGCCGAGCGCAGCCAAGGAGGCCCAGTTTGGAACCTGAACGCAGATATCCAGATCCATCGTCGCGCGGCCCGGCTCCCGCCCATGCCTATTCCAGAAGAGGATGTCGCGTGCGGAAGCCCCGACCAGCAGGGGGGACAGCTCCCGGTCGGCTGCGATTCCGGCGATCCGGAAGAGCGTCCGTTCGCGCGGCGGGTCAAGCGGATTCAACAATCGAACGCAGGTATGCATCGTATACGCGTTGCGCGGCCTCCAGATTCCTGTCCAGGTCCGTGGCCAGGAGATCGGCATACACCAGCAGCGGGTGCGTACAGTCCCTGTCCGCGGCATGAGTCCAGTCTCCCCAGAAGGGCGCGACGAACTCAACGTCTCCGTCCGGGTCCACCCGCAGGCCGGCGTCAAGAATGAGACCGTGTGCCGGCTGCCGGGTGTACACGGTGGCCACTTGGGGCTTCAGCATCCCCGTCAGCTTCGCCGCGGCCGTTTCGCCGCCCCAGAGTTGCCGGGGCGCGTCCAGACGAACGTGCTGCCACCAATCGCGCGAGGGAGCCGCAAACCTGCGCGCCGTTCGTCTGCTCCAGAGCCGGTCCGCATAGGCCTCGCCCCATTTCTGCAACAGCTTGGCGCGATCGAGCAACAGCCGGACTCCGCCGTCGTCAACAACGTGTCCCGAGGCTTCAAGATCACCCAGGATCAGGCCTACCGACGCGGGAGACACGCCCGTGCGTTGTCGCACGGCCCTGTATGGCCGGTTGATCAGCGCATCCCGAGGCGACGAATCCAGACGGGGATCCGTCAGAATCGCAAAGATCAGTTTCAGACCGGTGGACCGGAAGGCTCGGCCCGCGTACGCCTTGGCAATCGGCGAGCCCGCCTTCCGGCCCGTCACGACCAGACACAACCCCGCAACAGACAAGAAGACGTTGCCCGCGGTGTCCAGAAACGCAATCCCGGCCTTCACCAGGATGTCGGCATGCTTGTCCCCGATCTGGTGCGACACCACCAGCGGAGGCGGGTTCCCGCGCCGCTCCGACCGCTCCGCTACAAGCCGCTCGATCACCGTACGATGGAGTGGGTTCCTCACCAGCACACGGAAGCGTTTGCGGCGGCCCTTGTAGGTGATGCGCACGACGCCGTCGTCCTCATCGCCACGATCCGAATCGCACGGCCAGAACTCCCCGAAGCTCAAGCCGGGCCAATGCATCGCCGCCTCAACGGCTTTCGCCACAATGCCCGTGCCATTTCCTGTGCTCATCCCCGGGCCCTCCGAATATTCATAATATATCGCTGTCTACTTCTAGTGTACAAGATAAAAAAATAAACAGACAGCGGCTCTGGCGCCGGCCTGGCGCAGGGGCGATCGGGCCAGGGGCTGTCCCGCACCGCCAGGATAAGCACATCCCAGCGCCCTGCCGATCAACATATTCGCTCTTGCGTGTATCTGGGGTAGCGTGGTCGTTGTCGGCCGCGCACGGCCGAGGGAGGGCCGGGTGAGGACCCGGGCTTGCGGCCCGGTAAAGCGGCGAGCCGGCCTGGCCTTTCGGGCGACGGCGCGGCCTGGACGCCGCTTCTACTTGGCATACGCCGGCGGGCGGCCTTCCTTGATGACCCACACCCGCTCTTCCGGGTCGATGGGGAAGTCGAAGACTTCTTTCAGCGCGACGCGCAGGTCCGGAAATGTGGCGCTCGCCAGCATGTCCTCTTCGTCGTAGCCGTTGTCGAGACGGTAAGCCCCGCCGGCCAGAACGAATACCTCCACCAGCGGCGGATAAGGTGTAACCACCCAGTACTCTTTGATGCCCGCGCGGGCGTAGAGCCGCATCTTCCGAACGCGGTCGTGCTCCATCGATGCGGCCGAAAGAATCTCCACCACCAGGCTCGGCGCACCTTCAATGTGCGTCGATTGAACCTGGCCGTCGTCGCAGACCACCACAATATCGGGCTGCACAACGTCGTGTTCAGAAAGCCGCAGATCGATGGGCGCCGGCCACACCGTACAGTGCTTTGCATCGAAGTAGTCTGCCATCTTCCTCAGAAGCTGACGGACAACGGCCTGGTGCCGGGGCGTCGGTGCGGGCGTCATCGCGTACGCTTCGCCGCCAATGATCTCCCAGCGCTGAGCAGAAGACCACTTCCGGTAGTCCGCCCAATCGTAACGGTGCTCTTTGTCCGGTGCCAATTCTTTCATCGCGCCCCCCGTGCCTCTGCGCAGGGTATCAGTATCCACAGCCCTTCGCAAGCCGCAAACAGTAGCGCGGGCATTCCTGCCTGCGTGCCCGGCGCTTAGACGCGGGCAGGAATGCCCGCGCTACTTCCTCGCATGCTGAACCGAGCCTGTTCGAATGCCTTGCGCGTCGGGGCCCCGCTCGCGCGTTTTTTTGTGCCTTTTGCGCCGCTTTGCGGCTATTCTGAAGCCAATCCATGACGACAGACGTGTTCAAACAACAGCTCGAGCCGGCCTGGCGCCGGCTGGTGGTGCTCGGCGCCACGACCGACGAGCGGCTCGCCGCCGTCGGCCGGGAACTGGCCGGGGCGCTGCCGCGGACCGAACGCGTCCTGCTCCGCCCGGCGGGCCGGGAAGGGCCCGGCCCGGGCGGCTACGGTGCGATCGTCGATGGCTCAAGCGAGTCGATCGCGGAGGCTGACCTCGCGCGGTTGCCCGCGTGCGACGCCGTCGTGCTGGCGCTGAGCCATGTGACGCGCGCGGCGTACAAGCCGCTGGTCCGGGCGTGCCGGGCCCTGACGAAGAACGCGTTTCTCTTCTCCAACTTCGGGCTCCAGCCGCTGGATGCGCGGGACGCGTCCACCGACTGGCCGGCTCCCGTGCCGCCCGCGGATCCCTCGCAGAAGCAGGACCCGCGGGCCTGGCTGTTCTTCCGCCCGTCCGATCAGACGGTGCATCGGATGGCGGAAGAACTCGCGTGCGACGGAAAACAGGTATGGCGGGTCGACACGCTGGCGGCGTTCGAAGCGCTGGTCCCGCGTGCGGATGCGGCGTTCTTCGACTGGTGCGTCACCGATTACGGCGCGCTGTTCGAAGCCGCGGCCATGGCGGGGGCGGGCAGGCTGCGGCGGGAAGCGTTCCTGGCGCTGGACCTGGCGGATCTGGCGGAGGACCGGGCCGTGGCGGAGCGGCTCACGGCGCTGAACCGCTCAGCCCTGCCGCAGTTCGACCGCGTCTATCCGCTGCTGAGCCGGCAGTTCCTGGCCGAACGCTACGGACTGGCCGCGGACCGCTGGTCGCCGAAATCGAACGTGCCCGACCCCGCCGTCTGGCGGCCGGTCCCGCGCCCGCCGCGCGACGGGTTAGCGCCCATTCATCTCGTCTACCACGGCCTGTTCTACTACTGGCACGAGCTGGCGCCGTTCGTGCCGGTGGTGCGCGCGCTGGCGGAGCGCGGCCCGATCCGGTTCGACCTGTTCGGCCGCGTGCATGAGAGCGTGAGGGTGGGGGATCGGAACCTGTTCCCGGCCCGGGAACGGCAGGTTCGCGACACGTTGCGTGAGCTGGCGGGGATCCCGGGCGTGACCTCACACGGGTTCACGGCGCCGGACCGCGTCCGCGAGACGATCGGGCGCGCGGATTACTACGTCGGCATTACGGCGGGCGAGACCTTGATGAGCCGGACGGAATTCCGGACGGGCGTGGCGGAAGCGCTGGCGGCGGGCGGGCGTCTCGTGCACAAGGAGACGGAGGGACTGCTCACGGCCGGACTGGCGCCGGGAACAGACTACCTGGCGGTCGACAGCCTGCAGGCCGAAGCGGCGGCCGAGCGGATGCTTGAGCAGAGGGGTGCCGGATCGGCATGACCGGGGTTGCGCGCGGCGCTCGTGCCGTCGCCGCGACTTGACAGATGGTGCCCGGCAGGAACAGGGCCGAGGCGAATCATGTCGTGTTCGCTTCATCCAACCACTTTGGCAGGTTGGCAATGGCCGCCTTCGCATCCACGCGCACTTCACGCGCCTGTCTGGCTTTGCTCGGATCCATGACCACCACGGTTCCATCCTCGCCCACCGCGGCCAGTATCCATCGCCATTTCAAGCGCTTGGCGTCCGCGTCCATACGGGACCATTCGGCGCGGGTGAAACGCAGTGGCAGGGAAGATCTCTTGACCTGAATGCCCAGCTGCGCCGCACCCCGTGTGGCCAGAAGATCAGACCAGTCTCAACAGCATCGTGCGCGCAGAGCCCGAGATAAAATAGGCGGTTCGGCGGTGCTTCTGCCAGACACTGCGCGTCACCGAAAAGGTGTCCAGCCCCTTCCTGGCCGATGTCAGTGACGCAAGTTCCTGGAACTCGTCCAGCGCGACGACCACTCTCACGTCCAAAGCCACCGCCAAACGCTCAGGCAAATCGAGCCAAACGCGGATCCGATCCGGTGTGGGGTCGCCGGTGACGAGTTCGAGCAGCTCCACGCGCAGCGACGAAGGCAAACGCCCAAAAGCCCCGGCGTTCTGGAGCAGCGTCCGGTATGCGACCGGCTGGTTGGACAGGCGCTCCAGTGATTCGCCCAGGTCCTTCGCAAACACGCCGTCGGCCACGCGCAACGCCAATCGGCGGATGTAGCAGATTTGTTACGTAGCAGGATTGCTACCTTGCATCGCTCATGTAACGGCCGGCCCCCGGCCCGGGAACGGCAGGTTCGCGACGCGTTGCGTGAGCTGGCGGGGATTCCGGGCGTGACCTCACACGGGTTCACGGCGCCGGACCGCGTCCGCGAGACGATCGGGCGCGCGGACTATTACGTCGGTATTACGGCGGGCGAGACCTTGATGAGCCGGACGGGATTCCGGACAGGCGTGGCGGAGGCGCTGGCGGCGGGCGGGCGTCTCGTGCACAAGGAGACGGAGGG
>JAFGHX010000020.1 GCA_016929905.1 Kiritimatiellia bacterium | reverse complement strand
GGGTATTGGCCCCCCAGCCGCGCCTTGCGCGCCCCGCCGTGGCGCTCCCACTAACGTTAGCGTATTTACGAAAGGCAGTACTAAGGCACCGCTGGTCGCTGACTCGGCACACGGCGCCGGGCCGCCGGAACCCGGGCATCCGGCGCCTCTCGCGCTGGGTGAAGGCGCAGTTGGCGGCCGACCCGGCCCGGCTGATTCCGGAACGCCAGCTCATTGCCAAGGCTCGCGAACTGTTGCCGGAGTTCATTGGCGACCGCGCACCGGACGGGTGGCGTTCCATGAAGGAACGGGCCGACGCAAAGCGCGCCGCCGCGCCGCCGGTTGAAGCGGCGGTGGAGCAGGCGCTGGCCGATCTGCTCGGCCGCAAGCCGGCCGCGCGCGTTCGCGGGCTGCAGCGGATGGCCGAACTCGCCCCGCACGACCTGTTCGACTGGTGCATGATGTACCTGGACGATACCGCCCCCGAGGTGCGCGTCGCCGCGTTGCACACGATGCTGCGTTGCGATTTCGCGGATATGCGCCTCGTCACCCCGCTGGCCGACGCCGAGGACCGGCGCGTGCGCGGCGCCGCGATCGCCGCCCTCGTCAGGCACGGCGGCGACGAGGCCGCCGAGTGGATGCGGGCCGGGCTCACGGACCCCAGCCCGCATGTCCGGCTCGAAGCCGTCCAACTCCTGCCCCAATTCGACGCGCAGACACACAGCGACCTGTTCGAGTTCGCCCGCTACGACCCGAACCCCGACGTGCGCCACCGCGCCGAACAGCTCATCGCCGGAAAAGGCTTCCCGAAGGCTCACTACCGGACGGCGCCCGGACGAGTCTGACCCGCGGGTGGCCTGCGGACAACGGAAGCAACGATGGCGGGAAGGCTGGGGAAGCGGCGAGACGCCGCTTCTACTTTCCGGCCGCGCGGGATTTCTTGCGCCTGCCCCGGTGCCGGTGTATACTGCCACGGTGAGGGGCGTGACGATGGTGGGAGATCCTCTTCGGCGCAGACGCGTGGCGCGGCCAGCAATGCTGGCCGCGGTCCTAGCCGGTCTCGCCTGCTGCGGGCGTGCCGCCGATTTCGCCGTCGGGACCGTCGCACAGCTCCAGAACGCGCTGACCGCCGCGCAGACCAATCAGCAGAACGACACCATCACACTGGCCGCCGGTACGTACGACGTGTCCGAACTCGGCGGCGGCCGGCTCTCCTACACGCCCGGCACCAACCCGGTAGAGAACTTCGCCCTGACGCTCGACGGGGGCGGGGCGGCGGTGATCGACGGCGCCTATGTGCAGGCGCTCAAGATCGACATGTTCCTCGGCAGCCAGAGCACGAGCGAAGCGGAGATCACCGTCAAGGGTATCACGTTCGTGAACGGCCGGGTCAGCGACTCGTACAACGTGGGCGGCGGCCTCTATCTCGAGAACGATGCCAATAACAACGGGACCGGCTCCGCCGTGTGCGTCCGGTTCAACGATTATTCGGACCTCGACAGCCAGACCGCCGGCAACCTGGAGACGGGCAACAACATCACGCGCGACCCGGACTTCGTCGATGCGCCGGGCGCCAACTTCCGGTTGGGCGCCAACTCCCCGTGCGTGAACGCGGGTACCAACCAGCCCTGGATGAGCGGGGCGACCGACCCGGACGACCGGCCTCGGGTTCTGGGCGGCACCGTGGACATGGGCGCCTACGAGGGCGGCCACACCTTCTGGTTCCGTGCCGTCGGCCTCACAAATAACGTGCTGCTGCGTTGGGCCGAGTGCGGGGTGCCGGGCGCCAAAGCCCACATCCAGTACCGCACCGACACGTACCCGACCGCCACCAACGACGGCACCTTCGTCTATGCCGGCACCAATCTGTGGTTCGAACACACGGGCGTGCCCGCCCTCCAGACCAACTACTACACCATCTGGATCGCCTACGACGGTACGAACTTCGGCGAGCCGTGAGCGGCACCGCGAATACACGCGAATGGACGCGAATTCTTTTGTCGTGTCGCCCGCGGTTCCTGCCCGCGCAATTGCCATGCCGCTTGCTCCTCGCGATACGCGCTTTGGCGCGGGGCTGGAAGCAGGCCGCGTCGGGCCGCCGCGGCCCGCACGACGCCGCCACCACCGGTTCAGTACAAGTCTTCGCCGCTCCGTATCATGGACGGCGGGCGGGGCTTTGCGTTAGAATCTGGATGCTGCCGCGCACGCTGAATCCAATGCCGACGGTCTGGCCGGGCGCGAATTCCTTGGCAAACAGGGGGGGGGCATCAGATGCTGGTCATGCGAGTGAACACGCGTTTTCCCTTGCTCCGAACGCGGCGGTGCCTGTTGCTCGGCGCCGCGGCGCTGGTGTGTGCCGCCGGCCGTGCGTCGGAACTGGACGGTCTTGTCGGCTACTGGCCGTTTGACGAAGGGCAGGGCACGCTGGCGGCCAACGTCACGTGCATGGACGGCGACTGGATGGGGTGCACCGGGCATGCGGACCTGCGTGAAGCGGGCTGGGCACCCGGCCGGTTCGGGCCGGGGCTCGCCGCGGCCCGTGCGGATGTGCGCCCGCTCAACGGGCTGGCCTGCCGCCGCGCCGTGACCGTCGCCGCCTGGATCAAACCCGGGCACCCCAAGGGGCGTTGGATCCTGGTGAACCGCGAATACGCGTACCGACTGTGCGTGAACCAGGCGGGCAAGAACCGGGTTCGGCTCCAGCTCAATCTGGACGGGAACTGGGCGAACAACTGGCTGGCGGGCAACACCTCGCTGCCGAACGGGGAATGGGTCCACGTGGCGGGCGTGTACGACGGGCGCGAACGCCGGATCTACGTGAACGGCCAACTCGATGGCCGGGGACCGGCGAGCGGCGCGATCGGCGCGGGCGCGCGCAACTTCCGGTTCAGCGCGGGCGGTTCGGGTGTGCTGGACGAGGTGAAGATCTGGCAGCGCGCGCTGAGCGGGCCGGAAATCTCTGCGATCATGCGCCAGGACAAAGCGCAGGTCCTGGCCCGGCTGCGGCCGGAACACCGGCTCTGGTTCTACCCGGTCAAGGTCGTCGCATGGGCCGGCGTGTCGGAAGAGGTCGCGCTGGTCGCGTTCAACGCCGGCAAGCAGGAGTATGCCGGGGAGTTGCGCTGCGTCCTGCGCGCGGCCGGCGGCGAAACGACCGTCCTCCGGCGGGACCGGGTGCGTATCGCGCCGCGCGGCACGTTCGAGTGGCGCCCGACCGTCAACCTGGCCCGGCCCGGCCGTCACGCGCTCGCCGTCTGCGGCGGCGAGCGCACGTTGTTCGAAACGGCTCTGTACGCCATGCACCGCGCGCCGCGCCGCGCGCCCGGCCCGCTGAAGACCACCCCCGTGCTTGACGTGGACCTGGCCCGGGAACTCGGCCCGGCCGAATTCTGCGATGACGGGACCAGCCGCGTCGTCGATTCCGCGCTCGGCCGCTACCGGGAGGCGGGCCCCGCCGACTTTTCCCGTTTCGTCGTGCGCACGCCCGTCAGGAAGACCGGCCTGCATCTGTTGCGCGTGACCTATCCCGACGACAAGCCGCGCCAGTGCGAGATCATTGCGTGGTCGCCCGCTCGCGCGGACCTGTTCAGTGCCCAGACCGGCTACTTCACCGGCGTCCAGTATCCATTGTCCATGCAGGTCCAGACGGTCGATTGCATGCTCTGGGTGCGCGATGTGAACCAGGCGGTCGTGTTCACCTCGCGCCAGCGCGGGCAGCCGGCGGCGGCGGCGCGCGTGGAACTGTTCGAGATCGAGGGCGGCCTGCCCGCCGCACCCGCGGCGCGCGGTCCGAACCAACGGCGCATCGGCCTGTATTGGGAAGACGCGCAGCCGCTGCACATGTGTCATGGCGGCACCGCGACGGATCTTGCCGGGTTCGATGCGATGGCCGTGAACCTGTGCGACTACATGGATTACTGCGGCCTGAACGTTCTGTATCACCCGCTCGTCTGGTACGACGGCCCGATCTACAACTCGTGCGTCGAACCGCGCGGCGCGCGGGGCGGACAGGACTTCCCGCCCGACGGGTTCGTGGATATTCTGCTGAACCGGTTCGAGGAGCGCGGGTTCCGGTTCTTCGCCGTGCTCAACGTGCATCGGTTGCCCTCGCTGGCCGCGGATCGCACCGAGTTCGACGCCGTCGCGGCCGGCGCCGCGACGGCGCGCACGGTCACGCGCGAAAACCGGTTCGGGCCGTCCTGGCACGGCAGACCGCCCGCCTACAACGCCCTGCACCCCGCCGTCCAGAAGCCGGTCAAGGCGCTTGTCGGCGAAATGGCGCATCGCTACGCCCGCTCACCCGCCTTCGGCGGCGTCACGCTGCATCTCACCCGCTGTCAGCTCCTGTGGCCCGGCGATCTCGACGCCAGCTACGACGATTGGACCATCGCCCAGTTCGAGAAGGATACGGGCCTGCGTGTCGACGCCGACGCGCGGGACCCGAACCGCTTCGGTAAACGCTACGACTGGCTGATGGCCAACGCCAGACAGCCGTGGATCGACTGGCGATGCCGGCGTACGGCCGAATTCTACGGCGAACTTGCCGACGCCGTGCGCGCGCCGCGCGGCGACCTGCAGCTCGTTCTCTCGCTGTGGGACCCGTTCCCCGCTCGAATCGCCGAGCGCTGGCGCAAGGGCGAGCGGCTCGTCGAACTGGTCAAGGAGTACGCGATCGATCTCGACCTGCTCAAGGGCAGGGCCGGTCTCGCCGTCCAGCGCTACATGAGCGCGACCGACTATCGCCACAAGGCGCGCGGCGGAAAGGACAGCGCGCTCGGCCTCGCGCACCGCCAGATCGAATTCGACGACGCCCAGATGAAGGAACTGCGGCGTTCGGCCGGGTTCGGCGTCTATTTGCACAACCGATACTGGGAGAGCAGCCTCAGGAACAAGAAACGGCTTCCGTGCGAGTGGTTCCCGGGCATCAACTGGCGCGCGTCGGCGCTGGTGCCGGCGCACGAGCATTTCATGGAGTACTACGCGCACGCGATGGCGCTGTTCGATCCGGCCGATATCAGCGTCGGCGGGTTCACGACGGGAACGGTCGGGCACGAAGGCCGCGTCGAGAAGTTCGCCCGCGTCTTCCGCGCCCTGCCGCAGGGCGCGTGGGAGACGGTGGCCGGCGTGGGCGAACACGTCGTCTGTCGCATGCTCGAGACGAACGGCAAACGCTACGCGTATCTCGTCAACCGGTCGCCGCAGCCGGTCACGATCGCCCTGCCCGCACCGGGCGTCCCGCCTCAGCCGTGCCCGCTCGGCGCGTCGCCCCCGCTCGCACAGGCCGCCGGCAGGTGGACGGTCACCCTCGCCCCCTACGAACTGGCCGCGTGGGCCCAGGGCGAGTGAGCCGCCTGCACGCTTCGTCGGGTTCCCCCCCCGCCCGGCCGCAGCCACGCCGCGCCCCGTCTCTGTCCCCCGTTCCCCATCGCCCATTGACCATTGCCCATTGCCCATCAACCATTGACCATTCCCCATTCCTTCCCTCCCTTCTCCTTGCCCAACACCCGCCTTTGGCGTATAGTTCGGGCTGAGGGGGCAACGTATGCCGATTTACGGACTGCTGATCAAGAGCGCGGGATTGCCGGACCGGTTCTTCCCGCTCGGCAGCGACCCGATTCGGATCGGGCGCAGCCGCGGCCAGGACATCATCCTGCCGGGCAGCAGCGTGTCCAAAGCGCACGCCGAGGTGGTCTGCCGCGACGACGCCTACCTGCTCGAGGACGTCGGCAGCACGAACGGGACCTTCGTGAACGAGGAGCGGGTCGCCTCCCACCCTCTGAAGATCGGGGACGTCATCCGGATCGGTGATTTCACGCTCGCCTTTTCCACCTACTCGCTCGACGGCAGTGCCGGGGCCGAGGGTGCCGTCAGCGTGAGTTCGGCCGAGCTGTTTGTCTCCGGCGACACGCTTGTGGACATGACCGAGGAACTCGGGCTGCACGAGATGCAAACAAAGGTCGTGCTCGAGTCCGGCGAGCAGCCCGACGACATCCAGAAGGCCTACCAGCGTCTGTGCGTCATGTACGAGGTCACCCATCAGATTGCCGGGTTTCTCGACCTGCCGCAACTGCTCAAGCGGATCAGCGAGGTGGTCGTCAACGTGCTCAAAACGGAACGTTGCGTCATCCTGCTGCGCGACGAGAGTACGGGGGAGCCCGTCCCCATGGCCACCAGTTGGGGCGCGGACGTCGATCCGAAGGCCTCGCCCGTCCTGCTCAGCCGCACGATGGTCGACGAAGTGCTGCGCTCCGGCCGCTGCATGGTCACGCGCGACGCACAGTCCGACGCGCTGCTCAAGGATTCCGACAGCGTGCTGATGGGCGGCATTCACTCCGCGCTCTGCGTCCCGCTCCGGAACAAGGACCAGATTGTCGGCATCATCTACTGCGACAACCGGCGTACGGAGCTGAAGCTTGTCGGGGACGACCTGCAGCTGCTCGCCGGGATCTCGCAGCAGGCCCAGCTTGCCGTCGAGAACGCCCGGCTGTTCGACCAGCTCCGGCGGCGGCAGGACCAGCTCATTCGCTCCGAGAAAATGGCCGCGCTCGGCCGGCTGGCCGGCGGGATTGCCCACCAGATTCGCAACCCGCTCACGGCGATCATCGGGTTCTCGCAGGTCTACGGCGAAAAGTTGGAGGAAGGCGGGCTGGCGGCGCTGGACGCGCAGAAACTGAAAGAGTACTTCAACTCCATGGTGCAACAGGCGAAACGGTGCAACGCGATCGCCGAGAACCTGCTCCTCTTCTCGCGGCGCAGCCCGGCGGAGCCGCACCCGATCTCCGTCAACGACGCGATAGGGGAGGTGCTCGCGATCCTCGAGTTCGAGCTCGTGCGGCGCGGGGTCAAGATCGTCACGGAATTGGACCCGCAGATCCCGGCCATTACCGGCGATCCGGCCCAACTGCGCCAGGCGTTCATGAACATGATCACCAACGCCAAGGAAGCCATGCCGGAGGGCGGCACGCTCACGATCCAGACCGCCGCCGAAGAGGGCGGCGTCGCCATTCGGTTCTCCGATACCGGGCCGGGCATCCCGCCCAACCTGCTCGAGCGCATCTTCGAGCCGCTGTTCAGCACCAAGCCCGAAGGCGCCGGCACCGGGCTCGGCCTGTTCGTCAGCCGCCAGATCGTCGATACGCACCACGGCACGCTGCGCGCCGAGAGCCGGCAGGGCGAAGGCTCCTCCTTCGTCATGCGCTTGCCCGCGGCCGGTGAGAAGGCCGAAGGTGCCCCGCGTGGCGGGCAGTCTCCTACTCGCCGCTCTGTTCCTCGGTGAGCCGGATGTTCGCCCACGGGTTCGAGTTGGTGAACGCGCCGCCCATGTTCTCCAGGATCTCGCCGTACTGGTTCGTCTCCCCGATGGCGAAATGGACCGGGCTGTTCGTCTCCAGCGGCGTGCCGACCCCGTTGCGAATGATGAAATTGCCCGTGCCCAGCACCCGGATCCCGACGTTGTTGTCGATCACGTTGTTGCCCTCGATCCAGTTCCCAACGCCTTCCTCCGCCACGTCGATCCCGTAGTAGTTGGCCGTGATGTTGTTGTCCTTGATCCGGTTGCCCGGGCCGGGCACCAGAATACCGGCCGACCCTTCATCCTTGCCGTTGTCGCCGATGTTGTTGCTCTCGACCCGGCAGCTGGCGTTCACCTGTATGCCGTGCCCCGTGTTGTGGACGACCGAACAGTCGCGGATCGTCGAATAGATCTCGGCACGAATGCCCTGCTCCGTGTTGCGCATGGCGCTGCTCCCGATCACCTGGCTGCCGAACCCCACGACGATGCCGCAGCCGCCGTTCGCGCTGGTCTTGCAGTCCTTGACCGTGCACGATTCGCCCAGCTCGATCCCGTGCCCGCCGTTTTCCGTCGCCGTGCATTCCTGCACCGTGCAGTAGTCGCCCAGCCGCATGCCGCCGAGCGAGTTGAGTATGAGGCTCACGTTCAGGACCTGGACATGGCCGGCATCCGCGCCGGAGATGCCGTACCCGTTCCAGCCGTCGATGGCCCCGTTGCGGATGATGACGCCCTGCACAGACGACACGATTGAAAGGCCGTTGCCCGAGTTGGTCAGCCCCTGCAGCGAGAAGCCGCCCAGATCCAGCACGACGTCATCCGTCTCAATCGTGATCCCCGTCGTGCCCTGCAGCGGCCGGAGCAGATAATACGCCCCGGAGTTCGTGATGACATGGGGCAGATCCATTATCGGAACACGCGGCTCGATCTCGTTCAGCGAACGCATCGCGGCCTCGTCCGAGCCCGGCGGGCCCGGCGGCGGCTCCATCTCCGCGCCGAACGCTGGCAACGCCGTCGCTCCGACGACGGAAAAGGCCATACACATCCGGATGACACACGAACGGTTCATGAGTCCCTCCTCCTCCACGCGGCGCGCGCCGAGCCCCGACGCGACACTAACCCGATGAAAAATAGCACATTTCGGACGCGAACGCACGCCTAAGTACTGCCTTTCGTAAATACGCTAACGTTAGCCGAGGCGATTTTGGCGCAGGGCAAGGCGCGCGGGAGGGGGCAATACCCGAAGCG
>JAFGHX010000210.1 GCA_016929905.1 Kiritimatiellia bacterium | reverse complement strand
GGTCGGAGGTCAGAGGTCAGCGGCTTCTCAGCAAGCATGGCGTTGTGCCTGACCTCTGACTTCTGCCCTCTGACCTCTCAGCACCCGGAAATTTCTTGTTTTTCGCTGCAGATCTCGAGGACTAAGCCACTAAGGCCCCGAGACGTCCAACCCCTGAGGCAACGCCGGCGGCTGCGTATCGGTGGCGATGAGCAGGCCCAGCTTGTGCTCGCCGCCGCTCGGCCCCTCGCTCTGGAACAGAAAACGCAGGGCGGTCGGGTCGATCTCCAGCTTCTCGTCGTAGCCCGTGCGGAGGAGTTCGCCGTGGTCGATGCCGACGGCCCATTGGCCCGCGGTCTGTTGCACGTTCAGGAGGCTCGCGAACGACTTCGGCTTGGTGGCGGCAAGTGGCTGCCACGCGCCACCGAGGCTGTCGGCCAGATAGGCCTGGTAGTAGCGCCTGCCCACACTTCCGCTGCCGAGCGCCACAACGACGGTCAGGTACTTGTTCAGGCTCCGGACCTTGTAGGTGTGGCTGGCCTCCCAGAAGTCGGCCTGAAGCGCGAGGACGGGTTGCGTCCAGCGTGAAGGGAAATCGGACAGACGTGTCTCCGCTCGCCACATCTGACCATTCAGGGTCGTGAAGAAGTGGTAGGCCTTGGCGGCGTCGCAGATCACCCAATGGTCGAGCCCGGCCTTGTCCGGCATGGGCGGGTAGAGCGGGGTTGGAAGTGTCCAGGAAGTCGGATCGGTGATGTCCCGGGTGGTCGAGTAGCAGGGGCCGTACGGGATCCCGCGCGTGTTGTCGGCCAGCTGATAGACCATGTACCACTTGCCGTGCGGCGTGAAGTAGAAGACCTGCGGCGCACCGTGGTAGTCGACGAACGCACCCGGCTCGTACAGATCGATCAGATGCCAGGGCGCCGCCTGCGCGTCCGGCCAGTCGAGGAAGGACATGTATCCGATCCGGATACGCCCCGACCCGCTCCCGGTCCTCTTCACGGTGCAGAACAGGTGCCAGCGCCCTTGGAAGCACACTGGGCTCGGATCCTTCGCCATACTCCACGGCGCGCCCGTGGAGGGCGGCAGGTTGTTGGTATCGATCGCCAGAACGGGTGCACCGGCAGTCCATTGGAAGTTGCCGGCAAGGAAGTCGTCAACCGTCCCGGCTTGAATGGCCAAGAGGGCAGTCATACACACGATTCCCGCAACGCATGCGATGGGGCGTCGGCGCATCGTCTACTCCAACCACGCCTTGGCGCGGAATATGCAGGCCTGGGGGAACGTGTTGGTGAACACGACGGTCCCGCCGGCCGAAATCCGGGTGTACCCGCTGACACCGGCCCAGACGCTATTGAGCGGCGAATCGGCTTTCTCCAGCGCGTAGTAGCGCGTGTAGCCCGTATAGCCGGGGCCGGAGGCGACGATCGTGGGGAACGAGACGACGAGCTGCGCGCCCGCCATGTTCAGCTCGCAACCGAAATAGCTTGTGCCGCCGGCCTTCGGGTCGGTCCCGGCCACAAACTCCGCCCAGTTCGAGTATCCGTCCCCGTCGAAGTCTTCGCCGGCGGCGCTGTTGGCGGCATTCGTGCCCCCGAACTGCGCGGCTTCCCACGCGTCGTCCATGCCGTCGCCGTCGGAGTCGTCGGTGATTCCGGTCTCGTACTCGATGACCAGTGCCGGCGCACCGGCCGGGTCCCCTTCATACGCCTCCGCCGTGCGTTTGCCGGTGCCGGTGACGATCAGCACCAACGCGTTGCCGCTCGCCCATTTCTCGTGCCCGACGATCGCCTGGATCACGGCGGAGAGGTCGGGTGTGCGCTGCGCCGCGCCCACTTCGCCGGCCGTGTTCCAGGCCGGCACGGTCCAGGCGACGGACGCGCCGGTCGTGGCGCGCGAGGTGACGTCGTTGTCGTTCGTGGTGAACGGGCGCGCATGGCCGGCGGCCTGCCCTCGAATCTGCAGGCTCGTCGTCGCCGGGGTCGGTTCGTCGACCTGAAACTGCACGTACGCGTTCTGAATCACCGCCCCGCGCGGCACGTCGACATTCGTGAACCGCAGCCCGACCGCCTGGGGCCCGCTCCCGTCCTCGGTCAACTCCAGGTCGGTGCTGTCGGTATAGATCGTGCCGTCCGCGCGTTGTTCCACATCGTCCGTCCCGGCCGCGATTCGCAGAGCCTTCGACGGCAAACCTGCCGACGTGGTCGCCCAGGCCGGCGCGCTGTAGGCCGAATCCCCGGCGGCGTTGTAGGCCTTGACCTGGTAGTAATAGTGCGTAGCGGGCGACAGGCCCGTATCGGCATGTGCCGTCGCGTTCGCGCCCGGTGCGGCGATACGCACCCAGGGCGTCGTGCCGCTCTGGCGCCGGTCAATTTTGAACCCGGTCTCGTTGTTGCTGTTGTCGTCCCAGACCAGCGTGATCCGGATCGGCCCGGCGGCCGTCGCCGACAGGTTACCCGGCGCGGCGGGCAACGCCGGCACGGTGAACGGCACTTCGAGCGAGTAGAGGCTCTCGTTGTTGCTCGTATCGAACGCCGTCACGGCGAAGTAGTAGGTTGTACTCGCCAGCAACCCGCTCACCGTCGCCGTCGGGTTCGTGCTCACCCCGGTCTGCTGCTGGTTCGGGTAGCTGAACTGCGTCACATTCGTCGCGCTCCCGCGCGAGGCCGGTCCCCAGTAGAGCCGGTACCCGGCCAGATCGCTTTCCGAGTTCGGATCCCACGTCGCAATCGCCGTGGCCGCTTCCGCGACGCCGCCGCACAGGACCGCCAGCAGGCCCAGTGCCCCTGCCAACACTCTCGATTCAACCCTGGTCTTCATCGCCGCGTTTCTCCTTTTCCAGTAGCGCAGGCATTCCTGCCTGCGAGCCCGCGCCCCGACGCCGCCGGCGCGGCGGCGTGCCAACCTGAGAAGACAATCGCCTGTTGCGCGCTCTGAACGTGCCGCCCTTTCGCGTAGCGCCGCGGCGCACAGAACGCGGGCAGGCATGCCCGCGCCACTTCCCGGCGTCTGCCGTGAAGGCCGGACTCATACGCAGTCTCTCGAAACAAGCGAGAACTCACTTCGCCGATAGCGCCAGCCCGCCGGGCGCCGCGGGCGGCAGCGCGTCGGCGCTCCTGGCGTAGAGCGTGAGCACGCCCTCGGCCGGAATGCCGGCGGGCACCGCGCCGCCCGCCTCGATCGTGACATCCGGCAGGGCCTTGTCGTATTCGATCACGCTCGAACCGTTACCGGTCGTGTACAGGAGCCCGTAGGTGCCGGCGGGCAGCCCCTGCACGGAGAAGCTGCCCGCCGCGGCGGCCTTCACCACCACCACGGTCCGGCCGTCCGCATTCCTGAATGCAATCGGCTCCAGCGCCGCGCTCCCGCTCGCCGCGCCGATCCGCACGGCGCCGCTGCGGACGTACTTGTAGTACTGCCGCGTGAACTTGCTCATGGCGCGGATCGCGACGGTCGGGTGGCTCGGATCGCTCACATCGATGTCGAAATGCCCGCGCACGACCGCCTCTTGCCAGACGGAGTTGCGGCCCAGGGTCAGGTCCTTGTGCAGCACATGATGGGTGTTCCCGCCAGTCCACCACTCGAGCATGGAGGTGTCGAGCCCATGCTGCACGGCGCGCGAGGCGATCGCCTGCAGGTTCGCGTCCGACACCCCGCTGTAGCGGTGGTAGGAGAATTCGTCGAGGACCTGCAGGACGCCGGGCACCTGGATCATCTGGTCGAAGTACGTGACGGCATTGCCCATGTTCGTGTTGGACGGCGCGATGATCCGCGGCGTGAAGCCGTGCGCCGCGAGTCTGGCGGCCGTCGCCACGATCGCGCGGCCGAGCACCGTGCCGTTCCACTGCGCCACGTTGTCGGGCTCCAGAATGATCTCCAGCCCGTCGGGCACCCAGCCGTACTTGCTCTGCATGTGCAGGAACGCGGCCAGCATGAACTCGGCGTATTCGGCGGGGTCGGCGTGATGATACTGGCCGGTCGTGATCTGGCCCGTGAACGCGACGTAGTTGAGGTTGATGAACAGCTTCTCGCCGTTCGCCGCAACGCGTTGTTTCACCGGGATGACGAGGTTGTCGATGACCCAGTCCATCTCCGAGAAGTGGAACCCGGCCCAGTTGATGCTGTCCGGGTCGCTGTTGTCGTTGACAGTCGCGTAGCGCCGGCTGCGCCAGGTCGCATAGTCGATGACGCCCGCCTGGTAATCCGACCAGTTGTCGTTCGCGTTCTCCACGCCGCTCCGGATTTCCAGGCGCAGCCGGTTGATGCCGAGTTCGTCGACGAGCAAATCGTACACGGTGTTCTTGAAGTTGGGGAACGCCGGATCGCTCGGCTCGGCAATGAAGGCGGTGGCCTCCCACCCGTTCAGGGTCTGGTACGTGGCGGAGGAGTCCACGGTGACGGCGAGCGGCGCGAGTTTGGCCACGACAGCGTCCCCGTTTCCCCAACTCCCCCCGCCGCCGCCGGCGAAGGCCGCTTGATACGCGTTGGTCGTGGGCCAGCCGCCCCCGTCCGAGGCGCCGGTGATGTAGAGGGTTCCGTCCTTCGCGAGGTACCCGGACCGCCCGTTGTCGTAGGCGGTCCCGCCCAGGTAGGTGGAATAGAGCAGCGAGCCGAAATCCGACGACAGCCGCACGGCGACGGCATCCGTCTGGCCTCTGAGCGTGTTCTGGATGGCGCCCGACACCATGGGGAAATCGGTCGATGTCGTTTCGCCGGAAATATAGACGTTGCCGGCCGCATCGACGTAGAGGCCGTCGGGATTCTCGTTGCCGTTCCCGCCGATCAGCGTGCTGGCGAGCAGTGCGCCGGTCGGCGAGAGCTTGGCCACGCCCCAATCCGTGCCGCCGCCTCCGTAGGCGGTCTGGAACGCGCCGGCGGTCGTCGGCCAGTCGGCATGGCACGGGACGGCCACGTACGCGTTGCCGGCCGCGTCTACGGCCAGATTGTGCGTCGAGATCCACTCGGGCCCGGACGCCCCGCCGATGTAGGTGGCGTAGACGAGGGCCGATCCCTGCGCGTTGAGCTTGGCGACGTAGAAGTCGCCCGCCCCATTGTAGCTGCGGTCGTGCGCGCCGGGCGTGGTCGGAATATCGTCCGAGAACGTGGTGAGCCCGAGATAGACGTTCTCGGCTGCGTCGACCCGAATGGACATGGCGGAGGAGTCGTCGCCGGACCCGCCCAGCCACGTGGCCCAAACGACACCGGATCCGTCCCCCTTGATCTTGTAGGCGCCCGCTTCCTGGCCCGCATTCGGCACCTTCTGGAACGCGTTGGTGAACCAGGCGGCGGGCGGTGTATTCGTCGTGTTCCATCGCCCGCACGGCACGTAGACGTCCCCGTCCGCATCGATGGCCAAATCCCGGCAGAGCGTGTTGACCCCGATGTAGCTCGCCCAGACGAGATCCGACCCGTCCGGCTTGAGCTTGGCCACGAACGCGTTCTGCCAGCCGTACGACCCGTTCCAGACCCCGTCGAACGTGGGCTGGAACGCGTTCTTGACCGGAAGCCCGTGCCCCGAGCGCCCGGCAACATACACGTAACCTTGCGCGTCCACCTCGACGGCGTAGGCACGATCATACTCCGGGCCGCCGAGATAGGTCGCCCAGATCAGGTTGCCTGTTGGCCCGAATTTGGCGATAAACGCATCGCACGGTCCGAATGCCGGCGCCGCCCCGTCGGCCAGCGTCCGTTGGAAGGCTCCGGGCGTGGTCGGGAAGTTCGTCGATGCCGTGCCGCCGACCACGTACACGTTACCCGCAGCATCGGCACAGACGTCGCGTGCATGCTCCCAGTTCGACCCGCCGAGATACGTGGAGAAGCTCAGATCATACCGCTCGGTGGGCGCCGCACAGGCCGCACCGTACAAGATCCCGGCCAGCAATACCATCGAACAGCCGCATCCTGCCGTCTCCTTGTTCATCTTTGACCTACCCTTGTATCTGATTTCAGCACCGCGCGATCAAGCGGTCGGGTCTCGCGACGTCATCGGCGCCCCGCCGCCACAGAGGCGGGGCAAAACGCGCGACCGCTCCCGCGGCGCATTCACACCCGGATCGCGCGAAACCCATGAAAGGGTGCGCGCCCCCCCTTTTCTTGCCACGGCCGGCAAGACCCCGGACTCCGGACACCAGACACCTGTTTACGGAAGTGTGCGTGCATGTTCTGCTTCGTGTCCGACATCCGGAATCCGAGGTCCTGCCGTCATGCCGGCGCCGCGACCGGCTGGTTCGAAACTCCGTTTCCCTGCCAACTTGCTCGAGTGCCTACTCGACGCCTCCTGTCCGGTCGGTACGTTCCCGGATTCCAGGCCGAATTCCCGAGCAAGTTCCCGAGTAAGTTCTCTGTGAGCATCCTGTCTTCTTGTCCGAACGCCCGTACAGAAACACGGGAAGGCTGGAAAATTGGATGAATGGGTAAAACGGAGGTCCGACGCCGGCGGCCCGGTCTCGGCCCTGCCATCCTGCCATTCATCCAATCTTCCCATCTTCCGATCGTCCCGCGTGCCCCGGCGAGGCGGACGGCAGACTCACCGCTCCGTCTCATCGAGCTCCGCCTGCTCCCTCGACAGCTCCAGTATCACAAACGCGTCACGCTCGGCGTTTCGGATCTCCAGGTTCATTTCCTGACCGGCGTCCACCTTTCGTGCGAACGCGACGTGCCGCTCCACGGGATGCCACTTGCCACGATCATTCTTCCGCCAATTCGGCCCTACCCGTACAATCTGCCCGACCAGCGCCTGGGGATCGGACGCCTTATTGCCCTCCCACACGCGCAGCACGCGCCCAACCTTGAACAGAAACGTGTTGCCTTCGCCTTTCTCCACGACCACGCCACGCACCATCCCGCTGAACCCGCGGACGGAGTCAGGCAGGCGGTCGCCTTCCCGCTCCTCTGCGGCAAATCCACGCGCGCCGGCGAGCATGCCCGCCGCTACCGCCACCCGAACCGCTTTCCCGATCCCCGATCGCATCTGTGTTCCTCCCGTTGGACCCGTTTCGTTACTCACTCGGTTCCGTCCAAGAACCCGGCGCGGGTGGAACCCGCCTCGCCCGAGGTCTTTCGCCGGAATCTCACTTGTGTTCCGCCCCCGCTCACCGGAGCCCCACCCCGCCGTTTGCCGGCATCAGGCCAACGCGCCGCCTGCGTGCAACCCGAGTTCGGCAAGCCGCGGCTCACACCCCCAGATCACCCGGGCCGCCGAAAAGGGTGCATGAGAATCGCGGTTTTGCAGGATGCCGTAGAAAAACCCGGCGAAGGCGGGTTCTCGAGTTCAGCCTCAGGCCGAAAGGCCCCGGGCAAGTCTCAACGCAGGGGGCGCTCGGCGTCCCGTGTCTGGCGGGCTGACAGCTGCTGGATGCGGAACACGTCGCGTTCGACGTGTTCGATATCGAGCGTCTGGTTCGCGCCGGGCTCGAGCCGGCGGATAAAGGCCGCCTGGGTCTCGTCGGCTTCGCCCCGCGGCGTGCGCGTGGCCTCGACCCGGATGGTCTGCCCGCGCAGCGCCATGGGCGAGCTGGCCGTGCTGTCGCCCCAGACCCGCGCGACGTAGGCTACCCGGAACGAAAAGAAGGCATCGCCTTCCCGGCTGAGCACCTCGCCGTGCACGCGGCCCTTGAACCCCTCTATGCCCGTCAGGTCCCCCGCCTCAGCCGCATCCGGTTTGTCCGGCGGCTGCCCGGTGTCCTGCTCCTGGTCCCGAGTCAGTTCCACAATGACAAACCGGCGTCCTTCCCCGTGACGCACTTCCAGTTCGACGACCTGTCCGAGCTGGAGCCGGCGGATGAACGCAATCTGCCCGGCTCTCTTGTCCCCTTCGCGCTGCGGGCCGACGAGTATCATGCGCCCCTCGAGCGAGCGCGGGTTCGAGGCGCGATTCTCGCGCCACACGCGCTGCACGCGGTCCACCCTCAGCGTGATATGGTCGTCCGGTTCATGCGCCGTGACTTCGCCGCGTACCATGCCGAAGAAGCCGCGCACGCCCTCCGGGATGGCCGGCGGCTCGGGCGGCGGGGGCGGCTCCGCGCGCTTGCGCACGCCCAGCCACTCCAGTTGCCCTTCGGACAGCTCGAGAATCTCGAAGCGATCGCCGGCCCCGTGGCGGATCGCCAGGTCCACTTCCTGCTGCACGCGTAGCCGCCCGATGAACAGCAGGTGGTTCGCCGTCGGCTCCCGTTCGCCGCCGGGCCCGATCTCAACGGTGCGGTTGACCAACAGCTCGGGGTCGGACGCCCGGTTCCCGTTCAGGAGTTCCAGAATGTGGTGGACGGCAAAGGTGAAGCGATTGCCCTCCCCTTTGGCCGTGACCGTGCCGCGGACACGCCCGGTGAACCCGCGCACGCCTTCGGGCAGGCCGGGCTGCAGCGCGGCCGGCGGCGGCGCAGGCTCCGCCTGCCTGTTTTCGTGCAACGAGTCAAGCTGCTCATCGCTCAGCTCGCGTATGACGAACGTGTCGCGCTCGGCATGACGAATGTCCAGATCCAATTCCTGGCGGACCTGCAGCTTCTCGATGAAGGCCGCATGCCGCTCATCCCGGCGCCACTCGCCCGAACTGTCCGAAGCCCCGCCCGGCGCCACCCGCACCGTCTGACCAACCAGCCGTTGCGGACTCTCCGCCCGATTGTCTTCCCACGTCCGCAGGAGCCGAAAGACGGAGAACCGGCAGCTGTCGTCGCTCAGCTTCTCGCTCACGACCCCGCGCACGCGGCCGCTGAACCCGCGAATGCCGGCAGGCAGGCCGGAACGGCCCGGCACCCGCCGCGCGGGGCGGAACGTCCGGTGCGTGCCCGCGCCGAGCTCGGCCGTCCCGCCAGCATGGGTCACCCGCACCCGGCCGGCCGCGACGTGCACCGACAGGCTGAGCCCCGCCTCGCCTGCCGGCGCCGGCTCCCCGGCACCGGGCTCTTCCTCGAGAAGGCTAACCGTGAACAGGGTCCCGATCACAGAGACGGTCCCGACTTCCGTGCTCACCTCAAACGTGCCCTTGCCCGGCGCCACGGCGCATTGCACCGCGCCCTTCTCGAGTTGGATCCGCTCCGTACGTTCGCCCCCCCCAATTCGAACCGTCGTCGAAGCACTCAGTTCCACGCGGCAGTAGCCGCCCAGCCGCAGGGAGGCCGGCTCGCGGGTGGTCACCAGCGTCGCCCCGCGCCCGACTTCAGTCGCGCCGACGAGATCGAAGACGCCCGAGGCGCTTGGCGCCGGGTACCGTGCGGCGGAGACCAGGAAACTGACGGCACCCGCCGCCACCAACAGGGCCGCCGCCGCGGCGGCAGGGACTCCGAACCGAATGGCCCGGCGCCGCGCATACGCGCGTGCCAGAATCCGGTCTGCCAGGTCCGGGGGACGCTCTCCGCCAAGCTCCTCCCGCAGAAGCCCGTCGATGAGCTGATCACGGCGCTCGGCGGCCCACCCCAACGGCTGATCCTGATCCTCGCGGGCGCCGGCCCCGGAAGAAGATCGCGGCTCCTGCGCCGCAGGCTGTTCAAGGTCATCGCCGGAATTCATCCCACACCCTCCGCCGCGAGGCGCCGCTCGACACAGTCGCCCAGCGCCGAACGCAGCCGCCGGAGCAGAGCCTTCACGCCGTTTTCCGTCATCTTCAGCAGGTCCGCCATCTCGCCGCGCCCGCGCTTCTCGGCGTAGCGCATGTTCAGCACGTGCCGTTGCTTCTCCGACAGGAGTTCCAGACACTCGCGCAGCGCTTCCAGGTATTCAAAACCGTCCCCGTCACGCAGGAAGGTGCCCGCCCATACGGCCTCCGCCTGCTCGACATACTCGCTGTCGGCAATCACGCGCCTGTTCTTCTCACGGCGACAATGGCGCAGGAATATGTTGCGGGCAATGGCGCGCAGCCAGGCGGCACAGCCGCGCGTGTCCGAGGGGTCGGGATATTTCCGGATCTTGAATGCGGTCAGGAAGGTATCCTGCACCAGGTCGTCGGCCACCGCGGCGTCCGCGCCCATGTACCGCACATAACGGTAGATCGCCGCCTGATGCGCGCGAACCAGGATGTCAAGTGTGTCCGTGTCCATGCTCACGACCGCACCGGGTCCGCGGTGCAGCCCCGTTCTCCTGTTCCCCCACACGCTCGAGAATCTCCGCCCCGGCCCGTTTGTCCCGCGATACGCCCATGCGGCCGGGCTGTGGCGGCCTGCCATTACTCTATCGCAAGAAAAGCCTGAAAGGGTGCAGCCCCCCTGCAATGCCCGGGCTTTCGCGGACTGCACAGGGGCCATCCCGACAGACCGAGATTGCGCTGAAAAACCCTGTCAAAGGTCCGGCCGGTGTGCCGAAGATCTGACGTGGCGGAGAACCCGGCCCTCCAAACCACACGGTATGGCGCACTATAGAGGCGCGGTTCCACCCGCGCCGAGGTTCTTCAGCGCAATCCAGACAGACACATTCACCCCGTGCAGGATTCGGGCACGGAGCCGCCCTCTTCACGCCCACGGCCCGGCCTGCCCGACAGGAAGAACGCCACCGCAATCACGAGCCCCAATGCGCCGACCGGCCAGAAGGGGCTGCCACCGATCTTGTAGGCTTTCACCCAGTCGACCCCCGCGCCCAGAGCGGGCGCCATAATCATGGTCGCCACACTCTTGGCCTGCGATTCAATGGAAAGCAGCGTCGCACCCTTTGCCGCGTCTCCGTAAGTGTCGAACCGGCTGATCAGGACCGGGCGCCAGAGGTTCTGCATGATGTATAGAACGAGAAAGCCAAGAATGATCGGCACGTACAGTCCGAACAGCAGCGCCGAGAGCAGCGCCAGAAAGACCAGAATGCTGACGCCCCAGAGCCGATGCGCCGTGCGGTCCTCGCCGCCATGCTTCCCGACGAGCCGGTGCACGGTTCGACTGGCCGCCGCCGAGGCCAGGAACAAGACCACATAGACCGGCCCGATCAAAACAACGGCTTTCTGCTGGTCGCTCATCTCAATGCCAACCAGAAGCGCGGCCACCAGCGGGACGGCCGCCGCTTTCAGGATGGGCTGTAAATAGTCTTTCGCCGCCTTGAAAAACCCTTCAAAACCCATGGATTCGAACATGAGGCGCCGCAAATCGGGCCGGCGCCAGGAGTCGGCCAGCGATTCCTTCAAGTGGCGCATCACGTGTGGTAGGGACGTGTGCGCCCCTGTCGAGACGTCGACCGATTTCGGGTATCCGAGGAAGTTGATAATGTTCAGGATGTACGGGATGATGGAGAAGAAGAAGATGGTGATGTAGTTGCTCGTCGCAAATACGAACACACAGGCCAACACCACGCTCACGGCCGAACCGATCTTGCTCCACGAACGCGTGTACCCATATATCCTCGTCCTCTCGCGTTCCCGGCCCTGGGTCCGCAGCCAGGTAAAAATCATCGCTTTGTGCGTGCCCGTCCGGAACGCCTCGCCGATCGCAAAGAAGAGCATCGCCACCAGCAGCACCGGCATCAGCACGTAAAGCGCCACGGCCGAACCGCTCGCCACCAGACCGGCCGCCCCGAATATCGCAAAGCTCAGAATATAGGCGGCCATGCTCAGGATCATCGATTTGCGCCGACCGTATACATCCGCGATCCCGCCGGTCGGTATCTCCATCAGGTTCACCGTGATCTCGCGAAACGCGATCAGGAACCCGATCAGCGTGAAGTTCAGCCCCATCTGCAGAAAGGCCAGCACGAGAAACGGCTCGAAATACTGCTGGTTCTTGAGAAACCCGTACAGACTGAAGCGGCGAAGCATCCCATGCTCCTCATCAGGATTCGACCGCAAAAGTCTACGGCCAAGCCATGCCCGATTCCAGCTTTTCTCATTCCCGCCGGACCGCGACGCCATGCCTCCGACATGCCCATTCCGTCACCATTCCGTCCGTCCCCCTTGACAAAACCAAAGTAACACTCTATACTGTATGGCACACCAATGGTACACCAATATTGTGTTCGGGGGTGGGGCCATGCCGGTTTCGGTCAAGCATGAGATGATCTCCGACCAGATCGTGGAACGTATTCGGCGAGGCGTCTATCATGCGAGGATTCCGGGCGCGCGCGTTCTGGCCGGGCAATTCCAGGTGGATCTGAAGACGGCCAACAAGGCGGTGAACACGCTGGTGGCGCGCGGTCTGCTGGAACGGCGCACGGGCAAGGGAACATTTCTCGTGAAGCGGGTGAGCACGGCGCGCACCCATCTGGCGCTGGCGTTCTACAAGTTCGCCTCGGCCCGCGATCCGGTTTTCGCCGATCTCTTTGCGGGTGCGAACGACGCGGCCAAGCAGTGCGACGGCGTGTTGGAACTGACCTATCCGGGAATTGGCGAGGACCGGGCGAAAATGTGGCGCCGCGGCACGGTGGAAACGTACCGCGCGCAGTTCCTGGACCAGGTCACGCGCGGGGCGCCCAAGGGCATTCTGTACTGCGGGGTGGCCGACCCCCACGTGTTGGAGCAGTTGCGCCAGGTGGCGCCGATCATGCAGGTGGCGGCTTTCGGCGTCCAGGACGAGAACTTCGTCAGGCGCGATCCGGTCGACGGCATCCGGCGTGCGGCGAACGCCCTCTTTGAAGCGGGACGCCGCCGAATCGCGTTTGCGACCTATGCGGGCAAGGGGCCGGATCTCACGGAAAAGGCCGAAGGCTATCGGTGTGTGCTGGCAGAACTCGGGCTGCATTTCCAGGCTGAGTTCGTCACCCGATACCCGGCCCGTTCGAACTGGGTCGAGAAGATACTCTCGCACGATCCCGCACCGGACGCGTGTCTGTGCTCCGAAAGCACCATCGGTCGAGCTTTGCTGGAGGGCTTCGCCGAGCGGGGCAACCAGATTCCGTCGGACTTCGCGTTGTGGAGTTTCGACGACGGGAACACCGGCGAATACACGTTCCCACGCATGAGCGGCATCCGCGTCTTCGATGCGGAGATCGGGCGCCTGGCCGTGGAGCGGCTGGTCGAACTGATCGAAGGCAGGCGCCCGCAGCCTCTGCGGGAGACTCTGCCGGCCGTGCTCGTGCCCAGAACGAGCGGATAGGGCCCGAACGGACTCCGGACACCCCCCCAGAAAGCCCCGGATCCGTGTCGGACGCGCAGACGAGAAAGAGGAGACAGACGGTCAAATCAGGAAGGGGGGCCACCATGAACCGCGTCACATCGACGTTCGCCAATCTCACGTTCGGTTCGATCATGCGACTTCCGCTGGTCCTTTGCGGCGTCGCGGGCGTTTGGTTAGCACCGGCGCTCAAAGCGGAGACATCCGCGGCGGTGAAGTTGCCCGAAGCCCATGCCGCCGATACGCCGGCCGCTTCGCCGGGGGCGGCCACTGTCACGGCAGGGGACGACACCTACCATGTCATCCGGAAAGCCCCGCTCTCGGTCCCGGCGAACGCCGGCGTTCTGGCCAACGACGCGCACGAGCATCACCTCGCGCTGCGCGCCGAACTCGTCGAGGAGCCGGGCTGCGGGAGCGTGATACTGAACGAGGACGGCTCGTTCGTCTACACGCCGGGCGAGACCTACAAGAGGCGCGACTCGTTCGTGTACCGTGTCCGGGCCGGCGAGCTGGTCTCTGCGAACGCACGGGTGAGGCTTGCCGCCGCCACGCCGGCCAAGAAGATGCTCCGTTACGGGTTCGGCCCGAACGCGATCACCGATATGGAAGGCACCGACATCACCGCAACGGTCCCGTTCGGTACCGATCTCACGCGCCTGGTCGCCGTGTTCGAGGCGGAGGGCAAGGCCGTGACGGTCGGCGGCGTGGCCCAGGAGAGCGGCCGAACGGCCAATGACTTCACCGACCCCGTCGTCTATCGCGTCACAGCCACCGACACCAGCACAAGGGATTACACGGTTGCGATCCGAACCCTCGCGAAAAACACGTACATGGAGCGGCTCGTCCTGCAAGCGGGTACCGGCGGCTATGAAGAGGGATGGGACTCCAACGGGCGCGATGACAAGATGAAACTGACGAGCGACCAGAAGCAGGAGTTGACCCCTTATCACGAGCGCATGATCCGCGAAGGCAAGACCACTCTGGCGAAACTCCATGCGGACTGGGCCAACTACCGCCACCTCATCGGCTGGAAGGACCTGGACAAGTGGGTCAAAGGCGCGAACATACAGGTCCGTTCCGTCCGGGTCGGCCTGTACTACTGCGACGAGTTCTGGTCATACTACCACTACCATCTCGCGCTGCATCGCTCGCTGGACGGCACGAAGGACAGTATCGAGCCGGAGCCGGCCGCAACGGCCGTCATTGTAGGCTCACGCAACACGGGCGGCACCCCCATCAAGAGCTGGGTGGAATTCGAGTTGCGGCCGGAAGTCGTGGCGGACTGGCTGGCGAACCCTGCGGGAAACCACGGGCTTGTCCTACGCCAAGCCAGCCGCGAACAGCCGCCCGGCAAGAAGAGCGGCGGGGCCTTCGTGGTCTTCCGGCCGAACGGCTACGGCGTACCCGCCCTGCGCCCCAAGCTGACGATCACATACACCTTCACCGGCAATGCGCCGCCGTACAGACCGAGCCTGAGCACGGCGTACGCCGGCGCACGGGTCGGCAGCGCGCTGCCCGTCCGTTGGACCGAGGCGACGCCGCGCCGCGACCCGAACGGCGACCCCGTGCACTATGAAGTGCGGGTCGGTCGCGACGTGGCGGCCATCGACGCGTGGCCGGCGGTTGCCGCACAGATCGCGGCACCCGCCCAGAGCTGCCTCGCGGACCTCAGCCGCCTGGCAAAGGGCGCCGGCTACAGACTCGCCGTCCGCGCCGTCGACAACCGGGGCAGCGCCGGCGACTGGACCGTGGGCGAAGGGGCCTTCGAACTCGCGGGTGGCGACATCCCGTTCAACATAGGGATCGGCTCCCCCGTCGAACGGTTCCGCCGTCTGGTCGCGCCGGACCTGGCGCCGACCAACGAGACCGCCGTTGCCCTGGCCCGGGGCGAACGGGAGGGGGTCCAGCTCGTCATCAGCCACGTCATGCGTGACCTGGCCGGGGTGACGCTCGAGATCACGGACCTGAAGGGCCCGGCCGGCGCCACGCTGGCAGCCGACGCGATCCGATGGAACCCGGTCGGGTACGTCCAGACCAAGGCCCCGAAGTACGCAGTGCCCCGTACCGGCTGGTGGGCCGATCCGTTGCTGCCGCCCGCCCCGTTCGACCTGGCCGTCGGCAAGACGCAGCCGGTCTGGATCACCGTGCACTGCCCGCCGACGGCGAAACCCGGCCTCTACGCCGGGACCATCCGCGTCAAGGCCGGGTTGGCGGCACAGACGGTCAAGCTTTCCGTGCGCGTCTATGACTTCACCCTGCCGGTGCGCGGCGCGCTGAAAACCATGGTCGTGGGCGATTGCGTCGAGGGCGTTCTCAAATTCTTCGGTGTCCCGAAAAACAGCGCCGAGGGCCGTGTAATCAAAGAGGCGGTCTGGTCCGATCTGTGCGCGCATCGGCTCGGGCCCGGCGGCTCGGCGTTCAACGGATTCCGCTGGAATAGAGCCTGCTACCCGGTGAAGGCCGAGAACGGTGCGTACGATTTCTCGGAAGTCGACCGGCTCGCCGAGTTCCTGATCCCGCGCGGCATGAACGCCTTCGTCATTGCCAGTTGCCCGAAGCTCGGCAAATGGGGCTTCCCGAAAACCTACTCCGCTCAGTGGCGGAAAGACTGGTCCGACTGCGTCCAGGCCTATGCGGCCCATTTGCGCCAGAAGGGCTGGCTCGACATGGCCTACGCCTACAACATCGACGAAGCACCGCCGAAGATGTGGGAGGCCTGCAAGGAGAACTACCGCATGGCCAAGACGGCCGCGCCGGATCTGCGCGTGATGCAGTGCCTGAACAATCCCAAAGGCGTTATGGCGCTCGCCGGCTTCGCCGACACCTGGGACGTGAACATCGCGCAATACGAGAAGTCCCGCGTCGCCGAGCGGCAGAAAGCCGGCGACGAGGTGTGGTGGTGCGTCTGCTGCTGGCCGTGGTCGCATCCCAACCTGTTCGTCGACTATCCGGCGATCGACGCGCGAATCATCGGGTGGCTCTCCTGGAAACTGAACGTGTCCGGCTTCGAATACTGGTCCGTGACGAGCTGGAAAGGGAACGACCGGCCCCTCACCGAAATCGAGAACGCACACTGGAAAGCGAACGTTTTCGGTGAGTACAACGGCGACGGATACCTCTACTATCCGGGCCCGAACAACACGCTGCTGAGCTCGATCCGGCTCGAAGCGCTCCGGGACGGCTTCGAAGACTACGAATACCTCGCGCTGCTCAGGGCCCGGCTCAAAGGCCAGGCCGGGGAAGCCGCCGAGCGCGCGCGCCGCCTGCTCGAAATCGACGATCGGATCTGCAGCAGAGACCTGCGCTACACGCGGGACCCGCAAGACCTGCTGGCTGCTCGGGCCCGCATCGCCGAGGCGATCGAGCAGCTCGGCGTGCGAAGATGAGGCGCTGTAAGGCAACCGGCAACGGCTCAGCCTGATCCCGAGGATAGGAGACCGTACCGGGACAGTCTGCGGGCCTTCCTGAAGCGGATGCGGATGGGCTGCCTGCAGCGGAGTGTCTGGGTGAGCCCTTGGGACATTCGTCCGGATTACAGCGATCTTACCCATGCGGCGGCCGTGGAAGCGGTATCCTTCCTTTAAGGGTCCGGACAGCGGTTTGGACAGGGGCGGCGGGACGACGAGTTAGAAGCCGGTGGTGCTGGTTAGCGCAAAGTCGCGCACTTTGACGGCAGGCGCGAGCATAGCGCCGAGCCGTTCGACGGGGCCGAGTTCGACGACGTGACTGAAGACCTGGAGCAGGTCTACATTGAAACGCATGTTCTTGATGGGATGGGCTATTCGGCCGTCTTCGATCAGAAACAGGCCGTCGCGCGTCATGCCGGTGACCGACGGGACCATCGGGTCGACGGTTCGCACATACCAGACGCGCGTGACGAGCACGCCTCGCTCGGTCGAGGCCATCATGTCTTGCGAGGACTTGTCGCCGCCCTCCATGATGAGGTTCGACGGCATTCCGGTGGGTTCGTTTCCCTTCTTCTGAGCCCAGTACCGCGAGCGGATGAGGTTTTCCGCCACGCCCCGGTTCACCCATGTAATCGGGCGCGCGGCCAGCCCGTCTTGCAGGAAGCGGCTGCCGGGGCATCGCGGGTCGGTCGGGTCGGAGCGCAGCGTGATGTTGGGTCCGCAGATGGGTTTTCCGAGCCGGTTGCGCATGAAGCTGTGCCCTTCGTCGGCGGCTTTGGAATCGAAACCGTAGGAAACGAAGGGCAACAGCGAACCGACAGCTGCGGCGGACAACACGGCGGTGTAGACGCCGGGTTCCGCGTCCCGCGGGTTGCGGGCGGCGCGGGCGATGGCGGCGGCACGTTCCGCGGTCTCTTCGAGGTCGATCGCCCCGATGTCGTTGTGCGCGCTCATCGCCCAGCCGGAGCTCGAGTCTGTCAAAGCCGTTGCCCGCGCGTCGGCGTACGTCTGCCGATGAAAGGCGCGGAGTCCAGCCGAATTCGCGAAGGCGGCGACCGTGAAGCCGTTGCCGAACCCGCCGGACAGTCTGAGTGCGTCGGATCCGGCTCGCGTTGCGGCCTTTCGGATGCTCTCCGCCTTCTCGTGCGGGGAGCATTGAACCGTGCGGTCGAACCAGGCGTGGACCTCTGGGTATCTCTCGGCTTCGCAGGCGGGCAGAGGCGGCATATGCTCGGGGTCGGGCGGTGAAAGGCGAGCGATGTTCTGTGCGCGTTGGACGGCCTGTTTGAGCGACTCCTCACCCAACTCGTTGGTCTGAGCCGATCCGTGGCTCAGCCCATACGAACACGTGATCTGCACGGTACAGTCGTGCTGCCGCACGTTTTCGGTGATCGCATTGTCGGCAAACCGCGTAAACTGCGAATCGGAGTCGTGAAGTGAGACGCGGACAGCATCGGCGTCGGAGCCCTCGATCGCGCATTCCATCAGCGCCATGGCGTCGGGTTCGTTCACGGTTGCGTGGCTCCCACTCGAATCTGGCGGAACCGGGCGGTGGCGGTGCCGTGCGTCATCTGGGCGGCCTGGCCGGGGTCGCCCTTGCCGCAGTTGGTCGTGCCGCAGGGGATCCAGAACCGCTCGTCGCAGACGGCATCGAGCGCGCCCCAGAACCGGGGCGTGATCGCCTGATAGGTCACGTCCTTGAGGATCGCCCCCTTCCTTCCGTTCTTGATTTCCCAGAAGCAGTCGCCGCCGAACTGGAAGTTGAGCCGTTTCTGGTCGATCGAGAACGAGCCGCGCCCGTCGATGTAGATGCCGTCCCGGGTGTCGGCTATGAGTTCGTCGGGCGTCAGCGGCTGCTCGCCGGGCGCCAGCCCGATGTTGGACTGGCGGATGATCGGGACCGACCGCCAGGAGTCGGCGCGGCAGCTCCCGTGCGAGCGATCGGCGCCGATGGCGCGGCAGACCTGGCGGCTGGTCTGGTAATCGACGAGGACGCCGTTTCGCACGACGTGCCATTTCTGGCCGGGGACCCCCTCGTCGTCCCAGCCGCGGGTGGCCAGGCCGTTGGGCAGGGTATTGTCGCAGACGATATTCATCAGCGCCGAGCCGTAGCGGAGCGAACCGAGCTGGTCGGTCGTGGCGAAGCTGGAGCCGGCCAGGCTCTCCTCCATACCGAGCACCCGGTCCAGCTCGGTGGCATGCCCCACGGACTCGTGCAGGGTCAGGTGCAGGTTGGACGGATGCAGGACGAGGTCCTTTGTGCCGACGGGGCAAGGTCTGCCTTTGAGTTTCGCGACGGCCTCCTCGCCGACGCGCTGCGCTTCCGCCAGCAGCGGGGTGTTCTCGATGTGTTCATAACCGGCGGCCAGCGGGTAGGCCTCGAAATAGCGGCTCTTGGCGGTTGTCGCATCGACCGCTGTTGCCCGGTACTGAGCCGTGCTGGTGCAGGTATCGCTTTCGATGGCCGTGCCATCGGAGGTTGCAAGGAAGCGGTGCTCGCGCCGGAACCACATGCCGGAGTGGCACTTCGTGACGCCTCTGACGGCGAGGGTGGCGGCGTTGATCGCGAGCAGCAGTTCGATCTTCGTTTCGAGCGTCACGCGGAACGGGTCCTTGCCGACGGGCGTTTGGAACAGCCCCTCATGGCCGGGTTCCGACGCCCAGGGCGTGGCCTGTGCCGGCGGAAGCCGGGCGCTGGCTTCAGCGATCTCGACGGCGCGTGCGGCGACACGCTCGGCTTCCGCGCGGGAGACCTCGGCGCCTGCGGCAAAGCCCCACGCACCGCGCACGCGCGCACGCACGCCGATTCCGATCGACTCGGAGTCGGAGATGCCGGCGACGCGCCGGTCCTCCGCAGCAAGCGACTGGGTACGGAGCCGGACGACGCGTGCGTCGGCATACTCCGCACCCCTGGTTCGTGCCGCGTCAACGGCATGACGGCACAAATCTTTCACCGGTTGCCTTTCCCCGGTTGCGCGCCGGGCTTCGGCGGTATGGCGGTCTGGCGCACGTCACTTCCTGCGCCCCGCCCCCGCCGGGAGACGGCATCTGTCTTTTTGGCCGCAGCCGATAAGCTTACGGGATGGACGGCTTGTGCGTCAATGCGATCCGCGGCGCCGGGGCGCCGCGCGCGCCTTGGAGCCGACAAGCGGCGCGCGGCGCGATCATGCCGCAGCAATTCTCATTATGGCGTTGCGCCCGTTTGTAGTGTCGAAGGCGCCTGTGGTGGAAGCCCCGTGAGGGGCGTTCCCGGGGCAAAAGGCGTGTACGGACAGCCCTTACGGGCTTGACTACGAACGGATTT
>JAFGHX010000209.1 GCA_016929905.1 Kiritimatiellia bacterium | reverse complement strand
CGACGTTCGATGTTCAGTGTTCGATGTTCGATGTTCGGTCTGAACCCAGTGGCTCGGGCGGGCCGGGAACATGACGACCTGGAGCGCCGAACCAGCCCCTGCACGGGACGTGCGGGGGCCGCGCGCCCGTGAGGGGCGACGTTCGGTGGACTGTGGTGCCGCTTTGGCTCAGGTAGCTACGCCACGGCAGGCGGCGCCGCGGATTTTCCCTGAAAGCAGGAGGTGGCTGGCCGTGTCGAAACGCGGCCTGCGCAGTAGGACGGGCTTTCCAGCCCGTCCCGCACAATCGTGAGCCGACGGGAAATGGGGACAAGCTGCAAAGCCCGTCCCACGGGGAATCGACAAAGCTTCCTGCTTGTCCGCGGCGGAACAGAACTTCGTACGGGTCATATCCGGCGCTGGGTGCGCCGGGGGCCTTGGATCTGCAGCCCGTTTCTTGCCTGTACCGCCCGCGAAAAGACGCGAAGAAAGTGGAACATGTTGACCTGCCGGTTGGCGGCGGTATACTGAAGAGACTCCCGCAACGTGTGCGAGATGCGGGTCCGACTGCAAATACCGGACGGGAACCATGTTGAGAAGCTCCGCCGCCCCTGACAGGAACTCGCCGTTGTGCCAATCCGCGCGTTTGCCAGCCTGCGCAGTCCTGCTCGTGCTCGCGCTGGCCGGGTGCGGGCGGCTGCCGGGCGAATCGCTGTTCTTGCGCGGTCAGAAAGAGCTGGCGCGCGGGAAGCTGGTGCGCGCGAACCAGCTCTTCGAGAAGGCGGCGCGTGAGAACCCGACCGATGCGGTGATCCAGAACTACCTGGGCTACACGTACTGGAAGCTGGCGAAGCCGGATCTGGCGCGGGAAGCGTTTGAGAAGAGCCGGCGTTTCAACGATGCGCTGCCCGACTCCGCCTACAACCTTGGCGTGGTGCTGGCGCACCAGGGCCAGACGGCGGAAGCCACGAACCTGTTGCTCGAAGCCGCGCGGCTGGCCCCGACGGACTGGCGGCCGCCGGCCTATCTGGGTTACGTGCACGAACGGCGCAAGCGCTGGGGCGAGGCGCTCGAGGCCTACGAGTGCGCCCGCGAGCTGGCCCCGGATTCGCCGGCCGTCGCGACGGCGATCGCCAACTGCCTGTACCGGCAGGGCAAGCTGGACGATGCGCACGACGCGCTCATGGCGGTCCTCGAGAAGGAGCCGGCGTACGCGCCGGCCCTCTATAACCTGGCCGTCATCTATCGCGACGGACTGAAGCGGAACGGGCAGGCGGCGATGTACCTGGAACGGTACCTGGAGGCGGCGGGAAAGGACCCGCACGTCAAGAACGCGCGCGTGGCGCTGCAGGCGCTGCGCCCCCCGTCAGAACCGCCGCCCGCGCGGCCCCCGGCGACGACACCCGCCGAGCCGGCGCCCGCGCCGCAACCGCCGCGGAGGCCCGCGGAGCCGGCGACCGAGCCGGCCCCGGTCCAAGCCGCCGATACCGCCCCGCGCACGGCGACACCGGCGCCGGACCCGACGCCCGCTTCCCGGCCCGCGGAGCCGGCCGCCCGCGAGCGGAGCGAACCGGCGCCCACGCCGCAACCGCCGCGCGAGTCAGATCCCTCGCGCGCGGAGCGCAGCAGTTTCGCCCAGGCCCAAGCGGCAATCGGCCGTGAAGACTACGACGTGGCACTCATTGCGTTGAAGCGGATCGTGAGCAGCAATCCGCACTATGCCGACCCGCTATGGGAACTGGCCCTGCTCTACGATCGGCATCTGGACAACCCCGGCAAGGCGCGCGAGACCTATCGCGACTTTGCCGACCAGTTTCCCGGCGACGCGCGCGCGGCGGACGCGCGTGCGCGCAGCGCCGCGGCGCCGGCCGACGAGGGCCGGCCTGCGCGGCCTGAGACGAGCCGAACCGCACGCGATCCGCAGGCGGCGCTCGAGAACTTCAAGCGCGGCCGCTTCTACCAGGAGCACAACCGGCTGACGCGCGCGATCCAGTACTACGTGAAGGCGCTGGAGAACGACGACACGTTCGCGCCGGCCTACTACAACCTCGGCGTCGCCTACAGGAGCCGCGGCGACCTGGCGCTGGCGCGCGACGCCTATCAGGCGGCGCTGCGCATTCAGCCCGACATGACGAACGCCCGCTACAATCTCGCCCTGGTCTTCCGCGACCTGAGCGACCCGGAAAACGCGAAGACGCACCTGAAATACGTGCTGCGCGCCGCGCCCGACTATGCGCCGGGCCATTTTGCGCTCGCGCAGATCTACGCGGACAACGAGGACACCTTCGCGGTTGCCCGCGCTCACTACCAGAGCTACCTGCGGCTGGCGCCCAACGGCCCGTACGCGCCGCGCGCCAGGCGCTGGCTCAGCCTGTACGGGAACCGGTAAGCGCGCGCCGCCGTGTATGGGGACGAAGATGATCGGTCCATTCCACATCCTGGACTTCGTGGCGGTGGCGGCCGTGCTGATCGGGCTCCTGCAGGGGCTGCGGCGGAAGCTCTCCCGCGAGTTCTCCGGCACGTTCCGGGTCATCCTGGCCTTTGCGCTCACCCTCGCGCTGTACGGCGCGTTTGGGCGGGCTCTGATCCGCCACTCGCGCCTCGATCAACACCCGCAGGCGGCGTACGGCGTCAGTTTCCTCCTGCTCCTGGCGGGCACGTCGCTCGCGCTGCGGCTCGCGCAACTGCTGCTCAAGCGGCTCATGCAGGTCACGTTCAACACAAGAATCGACCGCGTCGGCGGGGCGGTGGCCGGCGGCGTGCGAACCGCGGTCTACGTCATCGCCGTGTTCCTGTTCATGGCGATCTGGCCGCACCCGTATCTGCACGAGGTCTTCACCGAACAGTCGGCATTCGGGCACGTCATCGCCGGCCGGTTGCTCGGAAAGGAGAGCCGGGCGGCGCCGAAAGCGGAGGCCGCGGCCGAACCGAAGCGCAAGTAGCCCGCGTGTTCCGCGCTGAGGCCGGGTTCGCCCGCGCACCCGGTGCCGGGCCCGGCGCGCGGGCCGGGCAGAGGGACAGCATCTGTCCCAGGCGCCGGCGTATACTTGGCGCAACACTCAGAGAGGAGCGGCGCAGGTGGCATTGGTCCCGAAACACACGCTCGAAGAGATCCGGCTGGGCAACCCGATCGAAGAGGTGGTCGGGAGCTACTTCAACATCCAGCGCAGCGGCTCGACCTTCAAGGCGTTGTGCCCGTTCCACAAGGAGAAGACGCCTTCCTTCCACGTGAACCCGCAGCGCCAGATCTTTCACTGTTTCGGCTGCGACGTCGGCGGCGACGTGTTCAAGTTCGTCATGATGATCGAAGGAGTGGACTTCATGAACGCCGTTCGGATCCTCGCGCGGCGGGCGGGCGTCCGGATCGAGTTCGAGGAGCGCGGCGCCTCGCGCGGGTTCGACAAGGAAGTCCTGTACGCGATCCACGAGAAGCTCGCGCGCGACTATCACCGCACGCTGCTGCAGAGCCCGGAGGCGGAAGCGGCGCGCGCGTATCTGCGCGAACGCGAGCTGGGCGCCGAGACCGTTGCCGAGTTCGTGCTCGGCTATGCGCCGGACCGCTGGGACGCGGCGGTGACGTGGGCGGGCAAGAACGGCTACTCGCTCAAGCAGATGGAGACGGCGGGGCTGGTGCTGCGCTCCGAGCGACAGACCGCGGGAGCCGGCTACTACGACCGGTTCCGCGACCGGCTCGTATTCCCGATCCGCGACGAGCTGAGCCGCGTGATCGGGTTCAGCGGCCGGATCCTGCACGCGGATCAGCAGGCGGCGAAATACGTGAACAGCCCGGAAACCCCGCTGTTCCGCAAAGGGCGCGTGCTCTACGCGCTGGACAAGGCGCGCAAGAGCATCGTCGACACCCGCCAGGCCGTCGTATGCGAGGGCCAGATCGACGTAATCCGCTGCCATCAGGCCGGCGTGCACACCGCGGTCGCGCCGCAGGGCACGGCCACGACGGAGGACCACGCCCGGACCTTGAAGCGCTATGCCGACAACGTCGTGCTCGTGTTCGATGCGGACAAGGCCGGACAGGACGCGGCCGTCCGCGCGGCGGACGTGCTGCTCGGCGCCGGGCTGGCGGTGCGCATCGCGCGGCTGCCGGACTCCGAGGATCCCGATTCCTTTCTCCGCCGGAACGGGCCCGAGGCGTTCCACGCGCTGATCGACAAGGCGGGCTCCGCGCTCGACTTCCAGATCGACGTCCTGACGACGCGCGAGGATATCCAGAGCGAGGTCGGCCGCATGCGCATCGCCAGGGCGGCGCTCGAAACCATCGCACGCTCCCCGGACATCGTGCAGCAGGAGCAGCTGCTCGACCGGCTGTGCCGGCGCCTGAACCTGCCGCTCGACCGGATCCGGGACATACGCCGCATGCTGCGCCAGGGCCCGGCCCGCCCGGCCGCGCGGCGTCCGGACCCCGCCGTTTCCGCTTCGCCCGGGAAACCGGCGCCTCGCGAAGAGCTTGCGATCACCGAACAGGTCGTCTCCAACCCGGCCATGGCCGCCCTCGTCGAGCGGTACCTGCCGCTGGAGATGATCTCCGACACCTCGTGCCGGACCCTGCTGCGCTGCGTGCTCGAAACCGCCAGGACGGGCGAGGAGCTCGCCACAGCGCTCGACGAGATCGACGACGAACAGCGCTCGCTCTCCGCGTTCGCCGCCAAGCTCCAGATGTCGCCCGAGAAGGTGCGCGGCGACGAGTTTTCGCAGGACGACGCCGTCAAGGACTTGATCCTCCGGATCCGGCGCCGCCGTCTCGAACGGCGCTACCGCGAGATCGGCGAACAACTGCGCGATGCGCCGGATGACCGCAAACAGGACCTGCGCGACGAACGCCACCACATCGCCGTCGACCGCCGCCTGCTCGACAAGTGGGAGACCGCACTCCCCCTGTTGGAGGCGGAGGAGGAAGCGGATCCGGGCCAGAGCGCCGTGGACCACCCGCCCGCCGGCGCCGAAGAGAATCCTCCGTGCTGAGTGTGGACAGGTCAGGCGGCGGGGCTGTCGACGGTGCGCCGTTCGAGGGCGGGGTTGATTCCGGTCACGATCTCATAGGAGATCGTATCGCAGAGCCGGGCAAGTTCGTCGGCCCAGATCGACTCGTCGCCCTGTTCGCCGAGCAGGACGACCTCGGCCCCCTCCTCGACGGCGGACCCGGCGCCGACATCGACGGTGATCAGGTTCATGGTCACGCGCCCCGCGATCGGGCAGCGCCGCCCGCCGATGAGCACGAACCCCTTATGGCTCAGCAGGCGTGGATATCCGTCGCCGTAGCCGGCATTGACGGTGGCGATTTTCGTTGGCGCCTCGGTCACGTAGGTGCTGTCATAGCTGACGGGAAACCCTTTTGGCACGCACTTGACCTGCACGACCGACGCCTTCCACTGCAGGAACGGACGCGTGCGGACGCGCCCCTGCGCCGCGTTCCCGTACCCGTACATGAGAATGCCGAGCCGCACGCCGTTGCAGTCCCAGGCCGGGTCGGAGAGGAAGCCGCCGCTGTTTGCCATATGCACGAACGGGAAACGGACGCCCGCCTCGGCCGCGGCGGCCAGGCACTGCCGGAACCGGTCGGCTTGCGTTTGCGCGAAGGCGCGGTTGGGGCCGCCGGCCGAGGCGAAGTGTGTGCACACGCCCTCGAACGTGAGGCCGCCCGCGCGGCTGAGCCTGGCGATCGCGGGCGCGGCCGTGTCCCAGGCGAAGCCGAGCCGGCCCATCCCGGTATCGATCTTCGCGTGGCAGGCGAGCAGGAGCCCGCGCGCGCGCGCCTCGCGCGCCAGGGCTTCGCCCTGCCGCTCGCTCACGATCAGCGGCACGATCCGCTGCTCGACGAGCGCCGGCACATCTTCCGGGTCCGCGACCGTGAGGATCATGATCTGGGCCTGGGGCCATGCGCGGCGCAGCCGCAGGGCCGAGCCGAGCTGCGCCACCGCGAACCGGCGCACGCCCGTCTCCCACGCACAGGCCGCCACCTCCAGCATGCCATGCCCGTACGCATTGGACTTCACCACGGCGATCAGTTCCGACGACGACGACAGCGCCGCCCGGGCTGCGTTCAGGTTGGCCCGCAGGATCGGCAGATTCAGTTCGACCCAGCTCGCCTTCATCGCGCACGATCATGAGATATCGGGCCCGGAAATACAAGCGTTCTCACCGAATCCGCGGGCGGCCCCGCGACTATGCCCTCGTACCTCCTGGCTTTGTCGGGCTCCGCTCGGATTTCGTCGTTTTCATTTGTCTTGAGCGAGACTTCCCAATGACACACAATAGGCGCGGACCGGGAAGAATGGAATGAGTCTGCGGTACACGAAAGACCGTCGAATCCGCGCCGCGGCGGGGCTGGTCGTTCTCACGCTTGCCGTCTTCGGGCAGGTTGTGACCCATGAGTTTGTGAACTTCGACGACCCGAACTACATATCGGAGAACCGGTATGTGCACGAGGGACTGACCCTGCGCAACATTCTGTGGGCGTTCACGGCGCCGGACGCCGAAGACTGGCAGCCGCTGGTCTGGATGTCGCACATGGCCGACTACGGGCTTTACGGCGACCGGCCCGCGGGGCACCTGCTGACGAACGTGGCGATCCACACGGCCAGCGCGCTGATCCTGTTCTTCCTTCTTGCCCGCATGACGGGCGGGTTCTGGCAGAGCGCGTTCGTCGCCGCCCTGTTCGCAATCCACCCGCTGCGCGCCGAATCCGTGGCCTGGGCGGCCGAGCGCAAAGACGTGCTCAGCACGTTCTTCTGGCTGTTGACGATGTGGATGTATGCGCGCTATCTGCAACGCAGGACGCCCGACCGCTACGCGGCGGTTCTGGCCGCGTATGCCGGCGGGCTCATGAGCAAGCCGATGCTGGTGACCCTGCCCTTCGCCTTGCTCCTGCTCGATTTCTGGCCGCTGGGCCGCATGGCGTGGCCGTTTCGCCGGGCAGCGGGCGGGACGCGCGCGAATGGGGACCACGAGCCGTTTCGGCGGCTGGCGCTCGAGAAGCTGCCGCTGCTCGGGTTGGCCCTGGCGGCCGTGGCCGTCACGGTCTACGTCAACTACCGGCACGGCATCATCAAGTCGCTGGACTGGCTTCCCTTCACGGCCCGGGTCCAGAACGCGCTGGTCGCCTACGTGCGGTATCTCGGCAAGATGGTCTGGCCGAGCGGGCTGGCCGTGTTCTATCCGCATCCGGTGGCCATGCTGCCGGACTGGCAGATCGTCGGCTCGTTTCTTTTCCTGCTGCTCGTCTCGGGCCTGGTCCTGACTTTCGGCCGAACCGCGCGTTACCTGCCCGCGGGCTGGTTCTGGTATCTCGGCACGCTGGTGCCCGTCATCGGGCTTGTGCAGGTCGGCTTCCAGGCGATGGCCGACCGCTACACGTACATCCCGCATATCGGCATCTCCGTCATGGCGGCGTGGGGCATCCCGGCACTCGTGCGCCGCCTGCCGCGTGCGCGCCAGGTCGTCGCGGCCGGAGCGGCCGCGTTGGTGGCGGTGTATGCCGGTGTCGCCTGGCGCCAGGTCGGCCACTGGAGGAACAGCACGGCGCTGTTCACGCATGCGCTGGCCGTGACACAGGGCAACTACTGGGCGCACAACCACCTGGGCATGGCGCTGGCCAAGCGTGACGCGCTGGACGAGGCGATTGTCGAGTACCGCGAAGCGTTGCGCATCTGGCCGGACTATTCGGTCGCCCGCAACAATCTCGCCTCCGCACTGGCGAACCAGGGCAAGCTGGAGGCAGCCATCCGCGAATTCACGATCGCGCTGATGTACGAGCCGACCTACGTGACGGCCATCAACAACCTCGGGCTCGCCTATTACAGGAAGGGGGACGTGGAGCGAGCCGTCCAGCACTATTCCCGCGCGCTGGAACTCAACCCGCGCTACATCGAGCCGCGGCTCAACCTGGCCACGGCCCTGGCGGACCTCGGCCGGATGCAGGAGGCCGTCGCCCAGTTCGCCAAGGCGCTGCGGCTGGACCCGAACGACGCGATCACCCTCAACAGGCTCGGCAACCAACTGGCCCGGGCCGGCAAGGAACGAAAGGCAATCCCGTACTATGTGGCGGCCATCCGGGCCGATCCGGCCTGTGCGGTGGCGCACTACAACCTGGGCAATGCGCTCGTTGCGCTGGGGCAGTTCGACGCCGCCGTCAAAGCGTTCTCAACCGCCGTTCAAATCGAGCCGCAGGACGCGGACGCGCACGAGAACCTCGCCCTCGCCTTTGAACGCCAACAGAAGTTCGAGGAAGCCGTCTTCCATTTCTCCGAAGCGCTGCGGTTCAAGCCGAACAACGCCGAATGCCACAGCCGGCTCGGCCTCCTGCTCGCCAGGCAGGGCGCCTACGAACGTGCCGCGTTCCACTTGTCCGCCGCCCTGCAGGCCCGGCCCGGCCGGGCTGGGACGCACTACAACCTGTCGAACGTGCTGCGCCTGCTCGGCCGGGACGATGAAGCGCACCGCCATCTCTCGGAGGCGTTGCGGCTGCAGCCGAACCTGCTCGAGCGCAGGCAGAGAGCCGAGCAGGCGCTGACCAATCAACCCGCCCCGGCGCCGGACATCCCGTAGCCGGGGCCGGCGCGGCGCCGCCAACGTGCCTGTCGAAGAAGAACCATCCGGTGCCCCCAGCCGGCTCGCGAGGAGAGGCTGTCTCAAAACCGGGGAACAGCCCTTACGGGCTTAACTACAAACGACAAAAACCACCAGATATGCCGTTTGTAGTCAACGCCGTAAGGCGTGTGGCAACGTGCGAGTCGGGTTTTGAGACAGCGTCAGGACGCTCGCCCTTCTTTGTGCAACATGTCGTATGCTTGGAGGGCGAGCGTCTCGCGAGCCGTCTTTTTCGACAGGCTCACCGGCGCCGGTGAGGCGCGGCTTCTGAGACGTCGCCTCCACCGGCTGGTTCGGCAATTGATCTTGTCTCCCACCTTGCTCGAGAACCTGCTCGAGCAAGTTTCTTCCGGATCCGATTTCGAGTCAAGTTGGCGCCGCCAACAACTGTTTGATCCGGCGCCCCCGTGCGTGGTAGGCTGAAGCAGACGGGGGAGAACATGAGACTGGGGCTATCGCTACTCGGGGTTGCGCTGCTGGCGGCGGCCGTTTCGGCGCCAGGTGCCCGGGAGCAGGCGGGTGTCGAATCGAACGCCGTAGAGGCGGCCCAATTCGGTTCGCCCGTCACCGTGGCGCTCGGCGACGGGGTGCTCATGGAATTCGCGTGGGTGGCCGCCACCAACATGTGGGTCGGCCGCCACGAAGTGACCAACGCCCAGTACCGCCGGTTCAAGCCCCTGCGCGGCCAGGCGACCAAGCTCAACGGCGAAAGCCAGCCGGTCGTGTATGTGAGCTGGTACGACGCCATGAAGTTCTGCCTCTGGCTGGACGAAGAGCATAAGCAACTCCTGCCGCCCCGCTACCACTTCCGGCTGCCGACCGGCGCCGAATGGGAGCTGTTCGCCTCCTGCGGCGAAAGCCGAACGTATCCGTGGGGCAACCCGTTCCCGCCGCGGTTCGGGAACTACGGCCCGATCGACGGCTATTCGGACGGGTTCGAACTGACGGCGCCCGTCACGCGCAGCGGAGCGAACGAATGGGGACTGCTCGGCGTCGGGGGCAACGTATGGGAATGGTGCTACAATTCCTACAGGGAATCGAAGCACCACCGCATGCTGCGCGGCGGCTCGTGGAAGGAAGCCTACGAGGCCTATCTGAGGACCGACTTCAAGAACGGCAGCCCGCCCTCGACCCGCTTCAGCAACGTGGGCTTCCGCGTCGTGATCGGGCTGGGGAAATAGGCAGAGAGACTGGAGACTGGAAACTAGAAACTGGAAACTAGAAACTGGAAACTAGAAACTAGAAACTGGAAACTAGAAACTAGAAACTGGAAGACTGATTGTGTCCCCCGGAGTCCGCGTGTCGCAGTCCGAGTCTCAAGTCTCAAGTCTCAAGTCTCAAGTCTCAAGTCTCAAGTCTCAAGTTTCAAGTTTCAAGTTTCCAGTTTCGAGTCTCAAGTCTCAAGTCTCAAGTTTCAAGTCTCAAGTCTCAAGTCTCAAGTTTCAAGTTTCCAGTTTCCAGTTTCAAGTTTCAAGTTTCCAGTTTCGAGTCTCAAGTCTCAAGTCTCAAGTTTCCAGTTTCGAGTTTCAAGTTTCCAGTTTCCAGTTTCCAGTTTCAAGTTTCAAGCTTCAAGTCTCAAGTCTCAAGTTTCCAGTTTCGAGTTTCCAGTTTCCAGTTTCGAGTTTCAAGTTTCCAGTTTCCAGTTTCGAGTTTCAAGTTTCCAGTTTCCAGTTTCGAGTTTCAAGT
>JAFGHX010000208.1 GCA_016929905.1 Kiritimatiellia bacterium | reverse complement strand
CCGGGTATGCACGCGCTGCCCCGGCGCACTTCTGCATCCAAAATAGGCCAATCAAAATTCATCGTATTTTCCGGACAGGACACTAGCACAGGGCATGTTTACCACATACATGCCCGCCTGGCAACGTGGAAAGGAGAAAAGATAGGGCCTGTCACATGAACGGTTTCTCGCTCCTGCAACAGGCCCTGTGCGTCCGTCCGCTTCGCGGACGTCTTCCGAGGGGTAGGGGATCGGGAGACCCTTTGGAAGAATCTGTTTGGCTGGTTACGTCGCTAGCACTCCCTTGGCAATGATCTCGCGGGCACGGTCCTGTTGGTTCGGATACAGGTTGATGGGCACCATCTGACGGCCCAACGCCCTGAACACCATGAACCGTGCACAATTGGCAAAATCGCCGTTACAGTAATGCCGCCTGTATATCGCCCCGAGGCTCGCGTCACACGGCATCTTGTTGTTGTGGAACATGCAATTTTCCCAGATTTCACACCTTGCCATCGCCCGTACCTCCAAAATTCGTTCTCGATGGGAAGCCCTGTCTGCGCCGGAGCGCCCCAACCGCCAGAATGCCTGCAAGCCCGGCCTTCCCAACGCTCAGCTCAGGCGCGCGGTCCGCCGCGTCGCCTGCAGCCTGATGTTCGAAGCCCCGGTGCACCCTTGCGCCAACCGGCCGCCCGGGGCGTTCTTCCAACGGATGAATGAACCGCAGAGGATGCAGAGGCTATTCCAAATCGTATCCGCTGCCGTCCATTCATCCGCTGGAAACTTCTTCGGTCTTCGTTGCACTCCGAACATCCGCTCTGCGCTGAGAACAGGCACGTGCACAAAGACACACAACTATCCAGGTAGAGCAGAAAGTGTGCCAAGAGGCCAGAAACCCCAGAATTCGGCAGCCCGCAAAGGAATCGGGCGTCGCCCCCCAGAATACCACCCCGATTTCGACACGAAAACCACCCATCTGCCCTCCATACGCGTGCGGATTTCCGCACATTTTTCGGGATGACACCGGCCAAGAGGGCGGCGGTGGCCAGCATCCGGCGCGCGGCGCGGCGCCGGATATGACGAGGTGGAAACTCTGTTGTGAGCGCCGTGCGCCCGCCGAAGCGCTGGGCGAAGGGGGGGCGTAATCCTTGTCGATCCCGCCGCCGCGGCGGGGGTTCTCGAGTTCAGCCATAGGCTGATCGGCCTCAGGCCGAGAGTTCTCGAGTAAGTTCTCGAGCGAGTTCTCGAGTTCAGCCATAGGCTGATCGGCCTCAGGCCGAAAGTTCTCGAGGACACTCGGGGAAGTTTCAGTCGCGGCCGGCGAAATCGGCGCGCTTCAGGTTGTAGCGGGCCATCTTGTCGTAGAGGGTTTTCCGCGGAATGGCGAGCGCCTCACAGGTAGCCCTGATGCTCCCGCCCTGCCGCTGCAGTTCCTGTTCGATAACCGCTTTCTCGAAAGCGTGAGTCTGCTCCTTCAGGCTCAAGGTCTGGGGAATCGGTGTCCCGCGGTCTGAGGAATGGCTATGAAGGTACACGGGGGTAAGCCATTCCTGCTCCCCCTGAAGGACGTAGCGTTCGGCGGCATTCTGCAGTTCGCGGACGTTGCCCGGCCAGTCATATTGCATCAGTTGGCGCAGCGCATTGGGCGTCACGGGCGAAGCCGTCCGTCCGTACTGTGCCGCCGATTGAACCAGAAAATTCTGGAACAGCAGCGGAATGTCATCACGCCGTTCCCGAAGCGGGGGCACGTGGATGCGAACGACGTTCAGCCGGTAGAAGAGATCCCGGCGGAACCGTTCCTCCTCACAGGCCCGTTGCAGATCGATCTTGGAGGCCGCGATGATTCGAACATCCACCGCGATGCGCGAGTTGGAGCCCAGCCGTTCGATGACGCGTTCCTGCAGCACACGGAGCAGTTTGACCTGAAGGTGGGGCGGCATGCTCTCGATTTCGTCCAGAAACAGGGTGCCGCCGTCGGCGAATTCGAATTTGCCGATGCGCCGATCTCTCGCGCCGGTGAACGCGCCGGGTTCATGCCCGAACATCTCGCTTTCCATGATGGTCTCGGGAATGGCGCCGCAGTTCACGGGCACCAAACGCTTCTTGCGCCGGGCACTGTAGGCGTGCAATTCCCGGGCGACCAACTCCTTGCCGCTGCCGGTCTCGCCGGTAATGAGCACGTCGGCGTCGGAATCGGCAACGTTGGCGATGGTCTGACGCAGCTTTTGAATGGCGGGCGATTTGCCCTTGATCGGGGACTCGCCGCCCCCTTGCCCCGCAATTTCCAGCCGAAGTCCGCGGTTCTCCAGAACGAGCGCACGTTTCTCCAGCGCGCGTTGCACCGTATCGACGAGCATATCGGAGGCAAAGGGTTTCTCGATGAAATCGTAGGCACCGTCCCGGATCGCCTGCACGGCCATCGGGACGCCGCCGTGCGCGGTCACCAGGACGACCGGGATGTCGGGGTCCACCGCGAGCACGCGCCTCATCAGCTCCAGCCCGTCCGTGCGGGGCAGCTTCACGTCCGTTACGACAATCCCCGGCCAGCCGTAGAAGAGGGGCTCCAGCGCCGGTTCCGCCGCTCCAAGGCAGACTGGGGCATAGCCCGCAAGCCGCAAGGTCTGGTCGACCGATCGGCGCACGTGTGTCTCGTCATCGACAAAGATAATCGGCCCCTTCAGCATGGCGCGGCCTGATTATCGCAAAGAAACGGCCTGTTGGCAATCGCCATGTCGTGCCCGGCGGGAACGCCGCCGGCCAACCCCATTTTTGGTTTACAAGCAAAGCCAAAAACCTGATCATGACGCCGATACCATGAAAGTGCTGATCGCAGACGATGACGATGCCATCCGGCTGTTGCTCAAGACCTGCCTCAGGACCTGGGGCTACGAGGTCGTTGAGGTCGCCAACGGGCGCGAGGCGTGGCAGGCCCTGCAGGCCGACGACACACCCAGACTCATCATTCTCGACTGGGGGATGCCGGAAATCGACGGCATCGAGTTGTGCCAGAAGCTTCGCCAGCAGCCGGACATGCCCTACATCTATGTGGTCATCCTGACGGGGATGGGCCACGAGGCGGACGTGGTCCATGCCCTCAACTCGGGGGCGGACGACTATGTGCGCAAGCCGTTCAACCCGGACGAACTGAAGAGCCGCGTTGCGGTCGGTGCCCGTATCGTGCAGTACGAAGAGATGCTGGCGGACAAGGGCGAACAGCTTCGTCTGAAGATCAACGAGCTCGCGGCGAGCAAGGCCAGTTTCCGCAATATCGTCCAGAAGAGCGTGGACGCCATCATGGTGATAGACGAAGCCCGCGTGGTCCGGTTCGTCAATCCGGCCGCGGAGTCCGTCTTCGGGTGTAAGGCCAGCGAAATACTGGGCAAGCCAACCGTTTTTCCGGTCGGGCCGGACATCTCGACGGAGATCGGCCTGGCCGGCGGGGGCACGGGCGAAATGCGGGTGGTCGAGACGCGCTGGGAAGGCCAACCGGCCTACCTGGCGGTGGTCCGCGACGTCACCGCGCGCAAGCGGATGGCGGAGGAGTTGCGCCGCGCCAAAGAGGACGCCGAGGCCGCCACCGAGGCGAAAAGCCAGTTCCTGGCCAATACGAGCCATGAGCTTCGCACACCGCTGAACTCCATCATCGGGTTCGCGAACGTCTTGCTCAAAAATAAACGCGGCAACCTGCAGGAGAAAGACGTCGACTTCCTGCAGCGTATCCGAAACAGCGGAAAACACCTGCTCGGGCTGATCAACCAGATCCTGGACCTCTCGAGAATCGAAGCCGGGCACCTGGATCTGCAGATAAGACCGTTCGCTCTGGATGAACTGATCGCGGAGGTCATGAACGAGTTCGAAGGGCAACTCAGCGGCAAGACTGTCGAGCTGGTGCAAGACGTGCCTGCCGGGCTGCCCACGATCCTGGCGGATCCCGAACGCATGAAGGAAGTCCTTGTCAACCTGATCGGGAACGCGCTGAAGTTCACCCCGAAGGGCCGCGTGTGCGTCAGCGTGCAGACCGATGCGGCCTCGGGCCGCCCGCTGCGGGTCGCGGTGGCCGACACGGGAATCGGAATCCCGCGGGACCGCCTCGAGAAAATTTTCGAAGCCTTCCAGCAGGCCGACACGTCCACCAGCCGCCAGTACGGCGGTTCCGGGCTTGGCCTGACCATCGCCCGCTCGCTGCTGGGGTGCATGGACTGCGGGCTGCAGGTCGAGAGCGAAGAGGGGCGGGGCTCGACCTTCACGATCGTGCTCGGGGCGCGGACCTGCCCCGGCCGATCGGAGGCGGGCCAGAGGGGCGGTGCGACATCATGAAGAAAATTGCGGTCGTGGAGGACAACGAGGACAATCGGCTGCTCGTTGAAGCGTACCTGGAAGACCGGTACCAGATCGTCCTTTACGAGAACGGGCCGGAGGCGCTGGAAGGGCTCGAGACCGAGACGCCCGACCTGATCCTGCTCGATATCTCGTTGCCCGGCATGGACGGCGTGGAGGTCCTGCGCCGGCTCCGCCAGAAGCCGGCCCTGGAGCGGGTGCGCGTCGTGGCCTTGACGGCGCATGCGATGGCCGGTGACCGCGAAAAATACCTTGCCGCAGGGTTTGACGACTACCTGACCAAGCCGATCGACGAGGAACAGGCGCTGCTGGACACGGTGGAACGCAACCTTAGTCCATGAAGTAATCTTCCTGCGTGGTCGTCATGCGCAGGACTTCCTGAAGGGTCGTGAGCCCGAGGATGGCCTTCTTCAGCCCGTCAAAGCGCATGTTGCGGTAGCCGGACTTGGTCGCCGCCTTCTCGATCTCGCTCATGGGCGCGTTCTCCATGATCAGTTCGCGAATCGCGTTGGTGACGACGCACAGCTCATGCAGCGCGACCCGGCCCATGTACCCCGACCGCCGGCACGCGGGACAGCCCGCCCCCCTGAACAGGTGGAACTCCGTCGCCGAGGATTCGATCCGGAAGTAGGCCTGTTCCTGCGGGCTCGGCTCGTAGGGGCGGCGGCAATGCCGGCAGACCTTGCGCACGAGCCGCTGGCCCAATACGCCGATCACGGTCGGCGCCACGAGAAACGGCTCCACCCCGATATCGACAAGGCGCAGCACCGCTTCCACCGCGTTGTTCGTGTGCAGCGTGGAGAGGACCAGGTGCCCCGTCAGCGCGGCCTGTGCCGCGATCCGCGCGGTCTCCAGATCCCGGATCTCACCCACCAACACGATGTCCGGGTCCTGGCGCAGGACCGAACGCAGCGCCTTCGGGAAGTCCAGCCCGATCTCGTGGTGGACCTGGATCTGGTTCACGATCGGCAGGCGGTACTCCACCGGGTCTTCAATGGTGACGATGTTCTTTTCTATAGTGTTAAGGTAGTTCAGCGCGGCGTAGCAGGTCGTCGTCTTGCCGCTGCCGGTGGGGCCGGTGACGAAGAAGATGCCGTTGCTCGAACTGATCACCCGCATCATGCGCTTGTAGTTCGACTTGGACAGGTACATGTTGTCCAGGTTGAGGTTGACCCCGGACTTGTCCAGAATGCGAAGCACGATCTTCTCGCCGACCGTCGTGGGCAGGCAGGACATGCGCAGGTCGAATTCCCGCGTGCCGATTGCGTACCGGATCCGGCCGTCCTGCGGCCGGCGGCTCTCGGCGATGTCCAGGCTGGCCATGACCTTGTAGCGGCTGATGATCGCCGGCAAGAGGCGCAGGTCCAGCTTGAGCCGCTCCTCCAGCACGCCGTCGATGCGGTACCGGACCCGAATGAACTTGTCCTGGGGCTCGATATGGATGTCGCTCGCCCGCTCCTTGATCGCGTCCAGGATCAGCGCGTCGCTGAACTGCTGCACGGGTTCGGACTGCTCCGAGGCCTCGACGATCCGCGACAGATCCAGATGAGCCGCCGCCGCCTCCGTCATGTGGGCGGCGTATTGGAGTTCGATCGATTCGGCGATCCGGCTCTTGCTCGCCAGGTGGACGAGCACTTCGCAATTGGTCATCTGTTTGAGCTGGTCGACCACGGAGAAGTCGTACGATTTGAATGCGACGGAGATCTCTTTGCTGGAGAGCAGGAACGGGATCAGCGTGTTTTTCTGGGAGAAATCGACGTTCACTTTCTCGATCGCGAGCGGATCGAAGACGGTATGGCGCAGATCGACGTAGGGCAGCCCGTAGAATTCGGCCAGGGCTCTGGCCGCGTCTTCCTCGTTGATGACGCCCTTGTCCAGAAGCAGGTCGCGAATGACGTCGGGCGTCAGCTCGGGCGCGCGCGTTCCCTTGATCGCGAGCCGGAGCTGGTCCTCGCGAATGATCTTGCGGTCAATCAGGAACCGGCCGAAATCTATGCGGGTGGCGCGTGGGGGGCTCATTCTTCCGGTTCTTCCTTCTGGAACAGTTCCCGGATCTCCGCCTGGTCCAGCGTCTCGGCGATCTGAGCCGTGAAGGTCCGGTCCCCGCGCGCCTCCTGGGCCAGTTCATGGTAGAAGGGATCCTGCGGCGCCGCGGCCTTGGTCCCGGCGGCGGGGGCCGCGCCCGGCGCCTGGGCGTTGGTCAGGTCCGCGGAGCAGCCGCCGCAATACACGTCGTCCTTGAGGTTCACGAACCCGCAGAACGGGCATCGGATCCCGAGCGGATGGCGGCATTTTCCGCAGAAAAGGCGTTCGGACGGGTAGCTGGCCCCGCAATTGTCGCACTCGATCATCCTCGCTCCTTCAGGATCTTCTGATAGATGAGTCCAACGGTCTTCTTCAATTCCTCGCGCTCGAAGGGCTTGAGAATGTAGTCGTAGGCGCCGAACTGCTTCGCCCGCAGCACCGTGTTGCGGTCCGAGACGGAGGTCAGCACGACCACCTTGACATCCGGCACCATCTGTTTGATCAGGACCAGCGCCTCGGTGCCGGACATGCCGGGCATCACAATGTCCAGAAACAGGAGGTCGGGCTGCATGGCGGTGCACATGTCGATCGCATCCTGCGCGTTCGCGGCCTGCCCCACGACCTCGATCGGCGTGGGCTCCAGGATGAACGCGAGCAGGTCCCGCGTGGCTTCCGAGTCGTCCACGATCACGGCGGTCACCGGCGGCCCGCCGCCCTGGCCCTTGGCCTGGCTCTGGCCCGGCGCCCCTGCCCGGCCCCCCTGCGGAATCCTGGGATCGTTTGGCACGGTAGCTTCCCCCTTCTGCATACTCATCCCGTGTGCAGCAGCTTACCACAGACGCCCGGCCTAGGCAATCCTTCAAACGCTCTGATTCTCGTCGGGGATCACCTCCACGCGGCGCAGGTAGTCCTTTAACTCCGTGATCAAGTCGGTGATCGTTCCCGATGTCGCCTGCAGGGCGGCCTGTTCGAGCGCCGCACCCAGCCGCGTAATGCCCTCGAACCCGTAGCCGCGGCCGACCCCTTTCATGCTGTGGCCCAGAATCCGGATCGTCTCGTAATCGCCCGTCTTGAGGCACTCGAGCATCTTGCGGATGTCGTCCTGCCGGTTCGTAAGAAACTTGTCGGCCAGGCGCTGCAGTTTGGGCGGGATCCGGACCGGGATCCGGTCCGCACCATCAGGTGTTTCGCTTTGTGTCACGGGCCGCGCGCCTCCTCCCATTGCCCCCGCGGGCCCGATACCCCGCCGGGAAAACTCCCCGTACCTTGTACCATCACCGCTCGGCGTTGGCAAGCGCGGGGTGGGGGGAGGGGCAACCATTGGATTGCGGTGAAAAACCCGGCGCGGACGGAGCCCGCCTTCGCTGAGAAGCTACGGCGAGGCAGGCCGCGCCCTCCAAAGACCCAACATGTTGCGTGTTGATCCAATGGAGGGCCGGCCTCTCCGCCGTGGGCGGATCTTCGACGTGCCGGCCGCAGTGGTTTTTCAGCGCAATCACCATTGCGTCCTGGACCCCGTGCCCCGTGCCTTCGGACCGTTGAGCGACACCCTCCGCCCCGTGGAAGACGCCGGTCGCGCCGTTCGCACGGATGCGCCGGTCAGCGACGGCTGGAACAGGGCCGCGGTCGTTATTTTGTTGCGTAGTTGCGCAACTATGCGCTATAGTAGCCCCATGAATAACGAGGAACTGAAAGCGCGGGCACGGGTGATGAAGGCACTGGCCAGTCCGGTGCGCCTGAAGATCGTCGACGAGTTGAGTCGGGGAGATCGTTGCATCTGCGAGCTGCAGCCGCTGTTCCCGATGAACAAGTCTACGCTCTCCCGGCATGTCGCCGAACTGAAGAACGTCGGCATCGTCGGAGAGCGGCGGGAAGGTGTGAGGTGTTACCTGAAGCTGCTAACCCCGTGTGTCCTCAGCATGTTCGATTGCACCATGCGCGTGATCCGTGCCGAGGCCAAGCGTCAGGCGGACGTGGCCAACGCAGGGAAGTCGACCAAACCATGACCGACGGCAATCGCAAGGAACTGAAGATACTCGGATGGCTTATCGGCCTCTTTGCTGTGCTTTACTACCTGCCCGTCGAGGCAGGGCGGTTCCAGGCCGCGGTCATCGAGGCGTTCAAACTGGCCAAGTGGTATGCGCGGGAGCATGTGCTCCTGTGCCTCGTCCCGGCCTTCTTCATCGCGGGGGCCATCGGCGTCTTCGTCAGTCAGAACGCCGTGATGAAGTATTTCGGGCCAAAGGCGTCGAAGTGGTTGTCATACTCCGTCGCGTCGGTCTCGGGGACCATCCTCGCCGTCTGCTCCTGCACCGTGCTTCCCCTGTTCGGCGGCATCTACATGCGCGGAGCCGGTCTTGGCCCCGCGGTGGCCTTTCTCTATTCCGGTCCGGCCATCAACGTGCTGGCCATCGTCCTGACGGCTCGCGTGCTGGGATGGCAACTGGGCGTGGCCCGGGCGGCCGGTGCCATCGTTTTCAGTGTGGTGATCGGCCTGCTCATGCACCTGATCTTCCTCAGGGAGGAGCGAGCCAAGGCGGCACAGGCGCGGGAGGTGTATCTCGGCGACGACGAGCATGGCAACCGCCCTCTCTGGCAAGTGGCTTTGTACTTCTTCTCGATGGTCGGAATCCTCGTGTTCGCCAACTGGGGCAAGCCGATGGAAACGACCGGGCTGTGGTATGCGGTCTTCAAGGTCAAGTGGGGCGTCACGGCGCTGTTTGCCTTGCTGCTGGGCGTCTGCTTGTGGCGGTTCATGAAAGTCCGGCTGGCCTGGATTGCCCTGGCGGCGGTTCCGCCCGCGTTGCTGGCCGTCGTCCTCCCCGAGCACCCCGTGGCAGCCTTCGCGGCGGGGTCGGCAGGCTTGGCGGCACTGACCTTCCTGGGCGGCGCTGAACTCAAGGACTGGCGCGACCAAACCTGGGGCTTCTCCAAGCAGATCCTGCCGCTGCTGTTCGGCGGCGTTCTGGCTGCCGGTTTCTTCCTGGGCAGTCCGGAGGGCAAGGACGCGGGGATCATCCCGAACGTGTGGATTCAGGCGCTGGTCGGCGATTCGCCATCGGCGCTGCTCAGCCTGATCTCCGGCGAAGGCAGCCATGTGCCGGGATGGCTGGCCCTGCTCTGGCCGGTCTGGACGAACTTCTTTGCCTCGATCACGGGTGCGATCATGTACTTCGCCACGCTGACCGAGGTGCCGATTCTTCGCGGCCTGCTGGACAGCGGGATGGGACAGGGCCCGGCGCTGGCGTTGCTTCTGGCCGGACCCGCGCTTTCGTTGCCGAACATGCTGGTGATCAACTCAATCCTTGGGCCGAAGAAGACACTGACCTTTGTCGGGCTCGTGGTGGTCATGGCGACGGTCACGGGGATCGTGTTCGGCGCTATCGTGAACTGAAGGAGAATGACATGAGACGGATACAGGTTCTGGGCACGGGATGCCCGAAGTGCAAGACGCTGACGGCCAATGCCGAGGCGGCGGTCAAGACGCTCGGCGTCGAGGCCACGGTGGAGAAGGTCGAGAAACTCGCGGACATCATGAAGTTCGGCGTCATGATGACCCCGGCCCTCGCGGTGGATGGCGAGGTCAAGAGCGCAGGCAAAGTCCTGAGCGCCGAGGAGATCAAGAAGTTCCTGGCGCAGGGATGACAACAACAGGAGAACAGTCATGAGCGACAAGGAAGCGTGTGCGTGCGGTGCGGCTCCGAAACTGATCTTCGCGTGTTCCGGGGCGGCGGATGTCGGGGCGGTAGCGGATCAGGCGGCGCGGAAGCTGACGAAGGATGGCGCCGGCAAGATGTTCTGCCTCGCGGGTGTCGGCGGACGGGTCTCCGGGATCATGGCCACCACGGAGTCGGCGGCCAGGATTCTGGCCATCGACGGATGTCCTTTGAACTGCGTGAAGAACTGCCTGGAGCAGGCCGGGTTCACGAAGTACGAGCACATGCAACTGGCGGACCTGGGCATGGAGAAAGGCAAGACGCCTCTCACGCCCGAGACGGTTGCGAAGGCCGCGACGGCGGGTGCCGCCAAGCTGGCGTGCTGATCGGCGGAAAGCGAGACAGAGATGAACAACGACATCGAGAAGAAGGAAGACTCCTCCTGTGGTTGCGGAAGCGGGAGTTGTTGCAGCGGGCCGGGCAAGTGGATCTGGATTGCGCTGGCCGTGGCGGTGGTGGGCGTGCTGATCGCCAAGAACGCGGGCAAGAGGACCACGGATGTCTCACCTGCGGCGAGCGAACCGCCTGCGGCGGTGGAGGCAAGCGCCGTGCCGCCGCCCGCATCGGAGCCCGCCACGCAAAGCAAACCGCTACCGCGCCTCGTGGACCTGGGAGCGCACTCCTGTATTCCCTGCAAGATGATGGCCCCGATCCTGGAGGACTTGAGGAAGACCTACGCCGGGAAAATGGACGTCGTGTTCATCGACGTGTGGCAAAACCCGGACGCGGGAAAAAGGTACGGAATCAACGTCATCCCGACCCAAATCTTCTACGATGCCACAGGGAAAGAGCTGTTCAGACACGAGGGATTCTTCGGCAAGGACGACATTCTGGCGAAGTGGAAGGAGTTGGGCGTGGCCCTTTGATGGAACAAGTCTTCACATCACTTTCCCGGGCCGTCGAAGGCTCGGCCGCCCTGGCGCTGAGCGCTGCCTTCGTATGGGGTGTGCTGAGCATCTTGCTGAGCCCCTGCCACTTGGCGAGCATCCCGCTGATCGTGGGATTCATCGATCAGCAAGGCCGGATGACGACGCGAAGGGCGTTCACGATCTCGCTGCTATTCTCTGTCGGCATCCTCATCACCATCGGGGTCATCGGTGCCATCACGGCGGCGGCAGGTCGAATGCTGGGGGATGTCGGCCGCTGGGGGAACTACGGGGTCGCCCTCATTTTCTTCGTCGTGGGCCTGTACCTGCTGGACGCGATCCGAATCCCAATGCCGGGAGCCGCGCAGCCGGGCGTCAAGCGCAAGGGGATGTTGGCGGCCTTCATCCTGGGGCTCGTGTTCGGCGTGGCGCTCGGCCCCTGCACCTTCGCCTACATGGCCCCGATGCTGGCCGTGACGTTCAGGTTGGCGGCGACCAATCTGCCCTACGGCATACTCCTGCTTGTGCTCTATGGCGTGGGGCACTGCGCGGTGATCGTTCTTGCGGGCACGTTCACCGAGGTGGTGCAGCACTATCTGAACTGGAATGAGAAGTCCAAAGGCGCGGTGATCCTCAAGAAGGTCTGCGGCGTGCTGGTCCTTCTCGGCGGGCTCTACCTCATCTACACGGCGCGGTAGCGCGAAGGAACGGCAAGGATGAATCAGGCAAACAGCGAACGCAAACTGACAAACATCTTCGAGCGGTATCTGACCGTCTGGGTCACGCTCTGCATCGTGGGTGGAATCCTGCTCGGGAAGGTCGCACCGGGAGTGGCGAAGTATCTGGACGGGCTATCCATCACGGTCAACGGCGCTCCGGTGGTATCCATCCCGATTGCCATCGGCCTGTTCTTCATGATGTATCCGATCATGGTGAAGATCGACTTCACGTCCGTCATCAAGGCGGGCCGGAGCGGCAAGCCGGGTGCAATCGCGGCCCTGCGACCGGGCGAAATGGTCCTGGACCTGGGCAGCGGAGGCGGGTTCGATCTTGGCGCTTCTGAAGCCGTTGCCCAGGAAGGTCCTCGAATCCATCGAGGCCCTGATCGGGTGCGTCGCTGGTGCGGTGCTCGTCGACGAGACGCGGGAGATGGCCAAGGCTGCCGGGACTGATTGACATTACCCTGACGCCGAAGGCCGGGTACGTGGACAACATGGTGGACTGGAACGACCCTCTCTATCGAGGCATCCTCAAACGCCTCCCCAAGGGTGTGAAGATCGGCGCTTACGTCACCAGCCTGGACGTTGCGGCCCGCAAACCTGAACCGAGATGCAAGCGATGAGATCGAGGCTCAAGATGCCTTTCCTATTGAACCGCCAGGCAAGAGATGCAGAGCCAAGCAATCGGCATCTGATTTCGTGAGGTCAGCCCGGCGTCAGCGGCCCTGTCCGCCAAATGCCGCCAGTCGCGCCAGCGAGCTCGCCATGCTGCTCAGCGTTTCGGCATCGGGCAGCGTCACGGTCAGCTTCAGCCGGCCCTGCTCATCCTGTTCCATGCAGCTCTGAAGTTGCTCGCGGAACCGGGTTGCGAGCGTTTCCGACTCGCCTGTGGGGGCAGCCTGCGGAATCAGCTCGCCCAGGAAATTGAAGGCCGCCGATACAAGTTGCCCGCCGGCAATCGACATGCGCTCGCGCCGCGCGCGTCGCTCGGCGGCTTCGCGCTCCTCGGACTGCTTCATGCTCTCATCCACCGGCGCGTTCGGCTTGGCGCCGATCAGAATCTCGAGGCGGCGCCTCAATTCCTCCATCCCGCTTTCCAGTTCGACAACATCGACATCCGACGAGCTGTCCAGAGCGGCGAGGGACAGCTCGCTCTTGGCCGCCAGCTTGTTCAGAAGCGTCTCTTCGATCGTTCCTTCCGTAATCAAAACGAAGACCTGAACCGGTCGTTTCTGTCCCATGCGATGCGCGCGCCCGATCCGTTGCTCCAACACGGCGGGATTCCAAGGAAGATCCACGTTCACGACCGTGTTCGCCGCCTGTAGATTCAGCCCCGTAGCGCCGGCGTTCGTGGTGAGAAAGAAGGCGCAGTCGGGGTTCTTCCGGAACTCGTTGACCAGCATTTGCCTCTTCTTCTGAGGGACGGTGCCGTCCAGGCGAACGTACTTCTTCTTGCCGCCGTTTTCAAGATGCGGCTCCACCAGGTCGAGCATGGTCGTCCATTCCGAAAACAGAACGACTTTCCTGCCGTCTTCGTCGGAAAAGGACCGCAACATTTCCCGCAGCTTCTCCAGCTTGCTTGAGTATCCCGGCGGTTCCTTGGTCACCAGAAACGTGCTGTTGGCGCACATCCGGCACATCAATAGCGCCTTCTGGAGCCGGAGCATGTCCATTTCCGTCAGATGCCGCTTGCCCACAATCGAGCTGACAACGCGCATGTGTTCGACATGCAAGTCCGCCTGTTCGGCGGTAGGCTCGATACGGACGATTTCCGTCATTCTCGGCGGCAACTGCTGCAGCACCGACGCGCGCGTGCGGCGAAGCATCATCGGCTCAAGGCGACGGCGCAGATCCGAAAGGTTCTTGTACCCCAACACCTTGCCCCGCTCGTCCACCTCCCGATGTCTGTGGAAGAAATGAAAGGCAGGGCCCAGCCGATGCTCGTCAATGAACTCTACAACCGAAAACAGATCGTCGAGCCGGTTCTCCAGGGGGGTGCCCGACAATACCAGCGCAAAGGGCGAGCGAAGCCCCTTGATCACCCGCGCGGTCTTGGTCTCCCAGTTCTTGATGCGCTGGCCCTCGTCCAGAATGATCAGGTCCCACGGCACATTCTCGACCGCCAGAATATCGCGCATCACCTGTTCGTAGTTGCAGATCGTGAAGAAGGTGTCCGCGCCGTACTGCTTCGCGCGCGCCGCGGCGCCGCCCAGCACGATATCGCATGAACTGTCGCTGAACCGCTTGATCTCGCTTAGCCACTGCGCCTTGACCGACGCGGGACACACGATCAGCACCTTCCCGATCCCCACTTCGCGCTTGAGCAGCTCGGCCACTCCGATGCCTTGGATCGTCTTGCCGAGCCCCATGTCATCGGCCAGAATCGCGCGTCCAGCGCCGGCCGCAAAGGCGATTCCGTCAAGCTGATAGGGAAGAAGTTCCGCCTTCAGGAGACGGCGCCTCAGTTCGTGCGACGCGGGATCCTCTCTGATCTTCGCCGCGCAAGCGCGGATGCGCTCGAGAAAGAGCTGCTGCCTGATGTATTCCTCGGCATCGGGGTACACGTGTACGCTATGACCGTTTGCCTCAAGCGCCCGCACGCGCTTGAGCAGGTCATGCACGTCGCCGATCGCGCGGTCCCGCAACGGGCCGACCGTCCGCTCGATTCCGGCCGGAAGCTTCGCCGGCAGCAGGATCCGCAGTTCCGGGCTTTCGGCGTAGCGCAGATGCACGGAGATGTTCTTGCGGCGGTAGGGGGTATTGCGCGCGTCAGCCGGGAATCGGCGTTTGACCTGGTCCAGCGCAAACAGCACATGCTTGCATGTGCCGAGCGTGTTCGTCTTGAAATCGGGACACGAGCAATAGGCCTCCCCGCGCTCCCATCCGCGCAGCGCGACGCGATAGGTCTTTCCCGATGCCCGGTTGCTGACAAGGTAGTCCGACCACAGGACGCCCGGCGTCAGGGCCTTGAGCCGCATCTTCTCGGTCCGAGCCCGCGCCTCGCGCTCGGCCAGCATGCGCTGAACAAGTTCCTCTTCGGTCAGCAATTCCATTGGCGTGTCTTCCGTCGCGGGCACGGCAAGCCCGAGCGCCGTCTTCTCTTCCAGAATCAAGGAGAATACGGCCCCGACGTGAACGCAGGGCTCGCCGCACGCCGAGCATGACCAGTTCAGGCGTTGTCGCCTGTCGTCCGACAACCACATCGATACCGTCGCGCCGTCCACGCCGACGGCAAGTCGTTCATCGGTGAGATTCACATTCGCCAGCTCGATCTCAATCTTGCCTCCCTCCCTGATCATGGCGCCGCCGGTTCCGCCCAGCAGCTTGCATGCCTGAAGGAAATTCAGCCGCGAAAGGCGGTCCCGTAGCGTCAGTTTGCTGCTCTTTTTCGTCGTCATGCCTGCCCCCTGCACGATTGACCGGTGTCACCCAAGTTTGCGTTCCTTTGCCAGTCTCTCAAGATATGCCTGGCAGGCGTAAATGCGATCCCGGCGCTTGCCGGCGATCTCGCGGAGCACGCCCGCCGGCCGCACCGCATCGAGAGCCTGCCCGCCGTCGGCTGCGTCGTCGTCCGCGGGGCCGCCGTTGTCGTCAGCGTGACGAGGGGAGGACCGGGCAAGAGTTCGAACAAACGCACCGCCGTTACGATGGCCGCCTTGTGCTCGACACTTTGCGGCGGTCCTCGCCGACAAGCGAGAACAGAGCGCGCGCCGTGAGCACGGGCAAAATAGCCGCCAGCAAAATGCGAACGTGTTTCTGGGCGAACCCTAAGAAAGATATTTTGTCTGGCAAACGGTGTAAAGAGAGAACTCCTGTTTGGTGGCTTAGTACTGCCCGACGCAAATACGCTAACGTATGGCGACGCTCTCTTCGCCTCTGGCAAGGCGCGCGCTTGGGGGAATGCCTGG
>JAFGHX010000207.1 GCA_016929905.1 Kiritimatiellia bacterium | reverse complement strand
CGGCCGCGGGCAGCCGCTCGGTGGTGAAGGTGATCTGCACGTCGCCCATGAGGTCGCCGCTGCCGGCGGCGGCGTTCACGAGCTGCAGCGCGAGCACGTTCGCCGCGCCCAGCGCGGGCAGGGCTCCGCCGGTCAGCGTGACCGTGCGCTGCTCGGCGGAGCCGGCCACATAGCCGCTGCTGACGGCATCGAACGCGACGGGCTCGTATGCGGCGGCGCCGACATTGGCGCGAGCGAGCTCCTGGCCGTTGAGCCAGAGGACGAACCCGTCGTCGAACTCGACAGTGATCGACAGGCAGGTGACTTGCGCAGGCGATTCGAGTTGGAGCGCACGCCGCAGGAACACGCAGGTGCAGGCGCCTTTCATGGCGCTTTCCAGATCGGTGCCGTATTCGAGCGGGCCGTAGCCGAACGGGGCGGGACCCGTGGCCCAGGTGGAGTCGTCGAAGTTGGTTTGGTGCCAGGCGCCGGCGGGTTGTGACGGCGCGGCGGTGCCGAGCCGATAGCGCCACACGGCGCCCGGCGGAAGGCTCTGTTCGTGCGGGGCGGGGCGCGTGGTGGCGTCGGACAGCTCGGACCGGTCGGACAGATCGGCGCCGCGGACGGCCTGTACGGTATAGTAGAACTTGGTGCCGGCCGGCAGGCCGGTGTCGGTGTGGGTGGTCGTGTTGGCGGGCAGCGCGGCGATCTGGGCCCAGACGGTCGTCCCGCTCTGGCGCCGGTCGAGCCGGAACCCGTCCTCGTCGCGCGCATTGTCGGTCCACTCGAGCCGGATTGCACTGGACGAGAGCGCCGCGGCCGACAGGCCGCTTGGCGCCGCAGGCGGCGGCTGGGCCGCCGCGGTGGTCGCGTCGGCCACGTTGGAGCAGGGTGAGTTGCCGCCGGCCGTGTTCCAGGCCTTGACCTGGTAGTAGAATCTGGTGCCCGCCGGCAGGCCCGTGTCGGTGTAGGCGGCGGTGTTGGCCGGCAGCGTGGCGATACGGACCCACTCGGTTGTCCCGCTCTGGCGCCGGTCGAGCTTGAACTGCTCCTCGTTCGCGCTGTTGTCGCGCCAGGTCAGTCGAACGCTCGAGGCGCACAGCGCCGTGGCGGCCAGGCTGCCCGGCGCGGCGGGCGGCGACTCGCCGCCGCCGCTGGTGAAGCTGACTTGGGCATTGACGATCTCGGCATCCTCAAAGCCCATGTTCTTCAACTGCTGGAAACTGGTGACGAGTTGGCCGTTGACGACCAGATTCTTGAACGTCACGCTTACGGACCGGTCGGCTTTCCCCTTGATCGACAACGCATAGGTCTTCGCGCGGCCCGGCCGGATGTCGAGCACGGTCAAGTTTTCGATCAGCCAGTTATCCACGCTGTGGTTGTAGGCTCCCTTGTCCGGGCCGTAGCCGAGATCGACGAACCGCTGGCAGTTGCCCAGGTCCAGGGTCGCATTGCTTACCCGGCAGCCGGTCACCGGCGCGTCCGCCCCGGCGCCCTGTGAGGTGAGCAGGAACCCGCTGCACAGGCTGGTGTGGTCGTCGAACGTCACGTCGCCGGTCGGCACGCCGGGGTTGTTGTTGCGGTAGAAGACCTTCATCGATAGACAGTCGTGGAAGTGCACGTTGCGCACGCCGCGTGTGTACGCGTCGGATTGCTGGACAAGGATCGAGTCGTCGCTTGCGGTCGCCAGCGAGTTCTCCACGATAACGTCCGTGCAGCTCTCGACCTGCAGCCCGTTCGTGGCGCGGATGTTGTCGTTTGTGCTGCGGCCCAGCACTTTCACGTTCCTGTAGCGAACCCCCGTGCAGATCTCGGTTTCGACCACGCCCGTATATTCGCGGATGTAAGCGACCTCGCGCACGACGATCCCGTCGATCGTGATGTTCTCCGAGCCGTAGACCCTGAACGGCAAGCCGCGGCCCTCGATCACGCCGCGGCCTTTGAGTGTGAGGTTCTTGGAGCGGTAGATCCACAGCAACGCTTTCCAGCGTTCGCCCACCGGGGTCTCCCAGGAACTCGTCAGCAATGCGCCCGGCGCCAGGTAAATCGTGATGTTGTTCTTCTGGATGAACGTCATGCCCTTCGCAATCGGGTAGGTGCCCGCCGGCACGTATACCGTGCCGCCCGCCGGGCACGCGTTCACCGCGTTGATGAAGCTGCCGTAGTCCTTCGCGTTGATCACGCCCGGATCGCCGAGTTTGGGCGGGTTCACTTCCGGCGGGTCCACAAACAGGAACAGCACGTATCGCTCGCCACGCCAGAACCCGCTCGTGATCAGCCTGTCGTATGTGGTCACCATGTACTGGCGCGGTTCGCGGATCGTGAACGTGAACGATTTCGCGCCCGTCATCACAGGCTGGATCCCCAGCTTGCGCGGGCTGACGTACGTCAGCTGCGGCGCGTCGGACCCGATCACTTCGACCTGGACCGCTGAGTCAATCGCGAAGTGCGCGTAGTGATAGCCGTTGTCTTCCCAGCCTACCCTCGTGTGGTAGACATGCACCTCCTGCCCGTTCACCTTCACCCGAAACCGCGCGCTCTGCGGGTCGATATGCGGGAAGTCGTACGCCGTGAAAGCCGCCTGCACGCAGCATTCAGACAAGACCCAGAAAAACGCGCAGAACTGCAAACAGCGGAAGCCGCGGCGCACGGTGTATGGCCCGGAATCGATGTTCAACGGTTGCTTCTTCATGTCCCCCGTCCTTTGACTCTGATTTGACCGGCTCGCACCTGCACCGATACGTGATCGGATCGGGCTGGAGGTGTCACCGATTTCTCGGAAATCGAACGGCGCCTCCAACCGTCCAATGAGCATAAACCGTGCCAACGCCCAACCACCTCTCGCGTGGCACCCGCCCCCCCGAAAACCGCTACACGTTGCGGTTTCTCGCCAGGATTCGCGATTTGGGGCGGCGGGCTTCGCAGGAATGCGAAACAGATTTGAGAATTTGAGAGAGGAAGAGCGGGCAACTGACGAGTTTCAGCCTGAAGCCGTGGCCCGCAGGCTGCGGCGCGCGAGGGCGATGGGGACGGCGTGGCGTTTGCGGTTCAGGCAGACGGCGGTGTGTGTGTAGCCGACATCCTGAAGCAGGTCGAGCGTCTCCTCAAACTTGAACGCGACATGCTCGGGCTTGTGTGCATCGGAGGCGAGGACGAGCGGTATATCGCGTGCCTTCGCCTCGCGCAGGATCTCGGTTGACGGGTACAACTCTTTCATCCCGGTTCGGAGCCCCGCCGTGCTGACCTCCATGGCCATGCGCGTGGCGGCGATCCGGTCGAGGGTTTGGCGGATAGCGTCCATGAGGCGGGTCTGGTCCCAGTTCTTACGGGTCATGATCTTGACCATATCGAGGTGCGCGACGGTGTCGAACAATCCGGTTTCCGCGGCCATCCTGGCGTGTTCGAAGTACAGGCGCTGGTTGGCGAGCACGTCACCGGTCCAGAACCGTTCGATATAGCGGGGGATCGGGTGCACGGAACCGAGCACGTAATCCAGATCGGGGATTCTGGCCAGTTGCCCGCCAATCCAGGACTCGAGGCCGGGCCAGTAGTCGCACTCCAGGCCCAGCCGCACGTCGAGCCGGTTTCGCCACGCGTCCCGCGCGCGTCCGACCCGTGCGACGTAGGCGGGCAATTGATCTTCATTCATGCGCAGCGGATTCCAGTTTTTCGGGAAGGGGAAGTGGCCGGTGATCACAATACCCTTTAGCCCTCTGGCGTATGCGGCGGCGGCATACTCTTCCGGCTCGCCGTCGGCGTGGAGGCACATGGGGGTATGCATGTGTGTGTCGTAGAGGATTCGCTCGATGTGCATACCATTCCCGGCGAGTACCGGACCCACCACGCTAGAGAAGCGCCGCCCGGCGCAAGTGGCGGTCGACAGCCTCCACGATCGCGGCGGCAGCCTGCACGTCTTGTTCGGCATCAACGGCAGTCACGCTGACATCGAATTCGTAGTCCCCGATTTGACGTTCGCGAAACAGACGTGTGATCTTGCCGCCGGATTCGACAGGGAGGATGCCTGTCTTGATGAAGCGCTCGCTGAAAGCCGCAATTGCGCCACTGTGCGTCGAGCACGTAACGCCTTCCGCCAGCAGCGCGGCCTCCATAGAGTAGAAGGCGGCATAGTAGGCGCGCGATGCCGCGAAATCGAAATCGGAATCGTCACAGTGGCGCCTGGCTGCCTTCAACGAGCGGCGGGCTTTGTTGAGCATGCTCTGCAGTTGGGCCTGCAATGCCGGGTCCGCACTCATACCGTAACACCTTCACGCGCGACGTTGATAAGAAGCGGGCTGTACCGGCGCCTTATCCGGTCTTCTTCGGCGACGGGGAAGGCGGACACCACGGCGCCATGCTCCAACAGGGTTTGTCCTGTGATGTCGTCGATGCCTCGCAGGAGGTCCGAGTCCACCTTGTCCACAACCACCAACAGATCGTAGTCCGACTCGACCGTGGCATCACCCCGGGCCCGTGATCCGAAAAGGAGAACCTGTTTGAGACGGGCGCCCAAGGCGCGGGCCAACGCCGCCTTGAAATAGCGCAGGACAGGGTCATTCCGGATGGTCGATCTCATGCGTATCAGTATGCCGGGTGCCTGCCCCCGAATCAAGCCTTGTTCCACGCCTTGCGCGGCCGCCCTGCAAGTCGGGTCACCACGCGTCGTACCCGGTCCCTATGCGCCGACGCGACGCATCCGTCAAGATGTGGTGTGTGTTCTTGTGCAGGGTTATGTCCTCCTTGTGGAGGAGGTCCGTATGCGCATTCGCGCAACGGTTCGACGCGCAGTTGATGAACACGAGCCCGCACCCCGCCGAGTTTTGGATCTTCAGGTCTTGCGGGTCCACATAGTCCTGCCCGACCTCTACGAGGCAGCCCCAGGCGTCGGGATATCGGTCGGCGACCGGGAGAGGGGCGCCCTTGGCGTCCAGGAACTTCCCGCTAAACACCGGCCTGGCCCCGTTCGCGCCGTGGGAATCTACTCCGGGGCTACATGTCGGCCACGCGTACCACACGGTCTTCACGCATGGAGGTGAGGATGGCGAGCGTGACCTGCAGGGCATAGAGGCCGTCCTCGCCGGTGGCGCCAGGTGCCGTCCCGTCGGTGATCGCTTTGCAGAAGGCGGCCACCTGGCGCGCATGCGCGACGGAATACCGTTTCTTGAAGTCCTGATGCACGAGCTTGCTTTCGCCCTGTTCGGTCACCATCTGGATGTCTTCGCGCACGCCGCCGAGCAGGAACCCTTTGGGGCCGACGATCGTGTATCGGGCGCCCGCGCGCAGCGGCGCCAGCGCGGCGCCTGGCAGTTTCGGCAGAGCCCAGCAGGCGGTGAGCACGCCCCGGTCTCCGCTTTCGAACCTGAGCACCGCATCGCCCGTATCCATGGCTGCTTTTCGGCCCGGCGGGATCGTGAACCGGCACTCGCTCGCGGCGAAGCCGTGCGCGTAGACTTCCGTTACGCGCGACTCCAGGATCCCGGACCACGTGTCGATCGGGTGGCAGCACCCGTCGATGAACGGGCCGCCGTTGAGGTCGGCATCGAGCCACTGGCAGAACTCCGCCATGCCCACGTAGGCCATGTCCCTGGCGACGACGGGGCGGCCGATCGCCGCGGCGCGCATGGCGTCGCGCAGGGCCGGGAACGTATCGAACTGCCGTTCCATGAACCCGATCGCGTAGACCTTTCCGGCCTGTCTGGCCGCGGCGATCGCGGCCTTGACCGGCTGCGTCTCCAACCCCGCGGGCTTCTCGGAGAGCACGTGTTTGCCCGCCTCGAACGCTTCGCGCGCGATGATCGGGTGGAACTTCGTCGGGGTACAGATCGAAACCGCATCGATGTCCCGGCGCGCCAGCAGTGCCTTGTAGTCGCACACGGCATCGGGCACATTGTACTCCCGGGCCCTGGCCTGCGCCGTCTCCAGGTTGAGGTCGGCGACGCAGACGAGTTCGGCCTTGTCCGCATTCGCGGCATAGGCGGCGAAGTGCTGCCCGGAGATGCCGCCGGCGCCGATGATGCCTATTCGCAGTCTGCTGCTCATCCCGTTTCTCCTTTCGCCGAGCGCCTGTGGCGCACGCCCTTCCCGTGCCGGATCTTTCGTCTGCTCTTGCCGGACCAGTATACCGGTCATGGACCGTGAGCAGAATGGGGTTGATTGCCGGGTTCTTGTCGGGGATTGCGCCGGGTTCTCCGGGACGCGGACGCTTGCATTTCTCCCGGCAGCCCCGTATAGTATGCATAAGTGGGTAACGCTTAACTGCGTAACGCAATTAAGCGTTCTCGCGGAAAGTGAGGCCTTATGGTTCCGTTCAAGAGCGGCATGGTGGTTGTTGGGGCGAACTTCTGCGGGCGAAACACTGAGATTGTCAAGCTGAAGGCCCATATCGAGCGGTGCTCCCGGGTATGCCTGGTCGGTGAACGCAGAATCGGCAAGACCTCGCTCGTACATGAGACCGTGCGCCGGCTGCGGGGGCGCGTGCTGATATTTGTCGACCTGCTAGGGGTGAAGAGTTCGGGCGACGTTGTCAGGCGCATGGTGGAGGGGGTCTTTGTCTCAGCGCCCAGGTCTATGCTGACACGTTTGGCCAAGAGCTTCGTTGCGTTGCGTCCGGTCGTGGGAATCGATCCACTGACCAACGCACCGACGCTGGGCTTGTCGCCGGGCGTGAAGCCGCCGCCGGAAACGCTCGAGGAGGCGTTGGACTATATGAGCAGACAGAAAGGGGCGGTGGTGTTCTTCGACGAATTCCAGACCCTGCTCGACTTGCCCGTTTCGGAACAAGAAGATCTCGTGGCACGGATGCGCAGCCGAATCCAGATGCACGCCGAAACACCCTACGTCTTTGCCGGAAGTCTGCGCGCCGAAATGGATAGGATATTCTTTGATCATGCCTCGCCGTTCTACAAGGCCGCTGTTCGATTCGAACTCGGCCCGCTGGATCGGAGCGCCTTCGGTTCATTTCTTCGCAAGAGCTTCGCTGACGGAAGGCGGTCGATCGCTGATCCATTGCTGGTGCGGATATTCGATCTATGCCATGACGTGCCCGGAGACGTGCAACGGTTGTGCCAATGCCTGTGGGACGAGAGTCGTATGGGTACGAAACTGGAGGAGCCGATGCTGGCAACAGCTCTCCATCGTCTGTTCAGCGATGAAGAACGCGCCTACACGATCCTTCTCGAATACGTGACAGGCCAACAGTTGAAATGCCTCCGAGCGCTTGGCGAAATGGGGGGGGGCGCCTCGTTGAGCGGGCAGCTTCTCGCGCTGACCGGAGTGGCGGCGAACAGCTCGGTGCAGCGCGCGCTGAACAGCCTGGTCAAGAAGCGCATCCTGTTCCGGCAGGGCAAGCTGTATCGCTTCTGCGACCCTTTCTTCGGCGAGTGGATCAGGCTCAAGCGGCTGTAGTGCGACGAGCGGCGTCGATTTTCGCCTCTGGCCCCGGTCTTGTCGAGGATTGCGCGGGCATCTCCGAGACCCCGCTCGCGAGATGCAACCTTCGGACACGGGAGTCAGTCCGAAAGCCATACCCGTACGCGATACAGCCGAGGTTCGCTGTCTTCGGCCGTCGGCCGGTAGGTGACGGTGGTGCCGGCGCCCGGAATGTTCTCGAAGCCGGGCACGGGCTGCCAGGCCGCGGCGCTCGCGCCGACGCTCTGCTCCAGGCAATAGCGCCGCACGCAGCCGTCGTAGCCCCTTCCGCTCGCCGCCACGGTGTCGAATGAAACGAGCACCTGGCCTGCGCTCAAATGTGTCTCGACCACGAACGTGACGTCTCCGTTGCGCGGGTCGGTGCCGGCAACGTATTCCTCGAGGTTAGAAAGCCCGTCGCCGTCGGGATCGGCCTGATCGGTCTGATCCGACGGATCCGGCAGATCGGACAGATGAACGGCCTCCCACGCATCGGGCATACCGTCGGCATCGGCGTCGGTGGCGGCCGGCAGCGGCTCGCAAATCGCGGCGCATTCGCCGTCGAAGAGGCAGTCGCTGCTCTCGGCTGCGGCGTTAAACAGTTGCACGGCCAGCACATTGGTGCCGGCCAGCAGGGCCGGGATCTCGGCGCCGGTCAGGGCGCGTGACCAGGCCGTCGGCTCGATGGCGGCGGTCGCTATGCCGTCAAACGGCGGCACCGTGCCGGACACGCCTGGCACGTTGACGCGTGCGATTTCCTGCCCGTTGATCCACAGGACGAACCCGTCGTCGTAGCGGACGCTCAGGTCCAGCCGGTTGACTTGTGCCGGACCGGGCACGATGAGCGCCGCGCGCAGCAAGACGCAGGTGTAGCGGCCGCGCATGTCGTCTAGCGTCGTGCCGAACGGGCCTTCTTCGGCCGTATCGCTGTATCCGATCGGCAGCGCAGCCGGCCGCCATGCCGAGTCGTCGAATTCGGCGCTCAACCAGTTGGCGGGGGCAGCCCGGACGTCGGCCGTGCCTTTGCGATACAGCCAGCGGGTGTGTGCTTGCGTGATGGCGGCCACTACGGCCGAATCGCCCGAACTGCCCCCCTCGTTATACGCGCGGATCTTGTAGTAGAATTTCGTCTCCGCCGGCAGGCCGGTGTCCGTGTGGGTCACGGCGTCGGCCGGCGGTGTGGCGACGCGGACCCACTCGGTCACGCCGCTCTGGCGGCGGTCGATGCGGAACCCGTCCTCGTCGTCGGCATTGTCGGTCCAGTCCAGCCGGATCGTGCTGCTCGAGAGCGGCACGGCACGCAGGCCGCCCGGCGCGGCCGGCGGCTGGGCCGAGGCAGTGGTTGCGTCGGCCACATTCGAATAGTCGGAATTGCCGCCGGCCGCGTTCCAGGCCTTGAGCTGGTAGTAGCACTTGGTGGCGGCCGGCAGCCCGGTGTCGGTGCAGGCGGTGGTGTTGGCCGGCAGCGTCGCGATGCGAACCCACTCGGTGGTCCCGCTCTGGCGGCGGTCGAGTTTGAACTGGTCTTCGTTCGTGCTGTTGTCCTGCCAGGCCAGCCGGATGCTGCCGGGTGAGGCGAGTGTGGCGCTGAGCGGGCCCGGCGCGGCCGGTGGGGGCGGCTGCGGGCTCAAGCCGGGATCGCAGAACGGGTCCTCGAAGATGTCGTCGAACTCGGCCGGATCGATCTGCGTCTGGGCTGGCGTGGTGTTCACCCCCACATAGCCCATCGGATGGCGCCCGCCGTTGAAGTAGTTGCGGATCGCGAACCGAAGCCGCGGCTTCCCGGCCGGGTTGTGCACCGACAGCGCGAGGACGTAGGTGCCCCCGGGAATCGTGGCCGGCAACGTGAACGTGTTCTGCACCTGGTGGACCGGCGCAGGCGTGAGGTAGTCGTACACCACCGATTCGAAGTTGGAGTAGTTGTTGATCGGGTCCACCGGATAGCCTTCACCGCCGAGCCAGGTTCGGACGTCGGCGTTCGCGAACGCCTGCTCCCAGACGGGCTGCCGCGTCGCGGGGTTGAGCAGCGCCAGCTTCACGGGCCAGGCATAATACATGGGCGAGGCGCCCGTGTTGCGTACCTTGAAGGACACGGTGAAATCGGCGCCCGGCGTCAGCCGACTGTCGTAGTTGAACTCCGCGATCAGGAACCGGTACCCGAACGCCTTGTGGATCGCGAACAGGTTCTGTTTCTCCTGCGCCGTCAGGCCGCTCCAGCCGGGGAAGAGCACCTTGTCGGTTTGCCAGTAGATGACCGAGTTGAACAGGAGATGGTCGTACCGGATCACGTTGATGACGCGGCGCACACCGTTGGCGTTGCGGAGCAGGTCCAGCAGATTCGTGTCCGGATTGCGCGGGGTCGGCCCGTACGGAAAGTTGGGAGCCATCTCGCCCTCGATCGGCCGGCTTTTCCAGCGGTCGGGGTATTGGCGGACCAGCCCGCGTTCCCAGGAATCGCCGCAGGAATTGCCGCAGAACTGGGCGTCGTTGTAGTAGCCGAAATTCGCGAACCGCGTGAACTGGCTGAGGTTCCGGTTGCAGACGTGTGTGCGGGTGAGATGGGTGGTGAACGCATCGCCGAAATCCGACTGCGCCTCGGCCGTCGGGGTGGGGGTGTGCTGTTCGCCGAATCGGCCGGTTCCGAGCTCGACCACATTGATGCGCGGGTCGCCGTCGAGCACTTCGCCTATTTTCCGGATCAGGTTCACGTAGCGCTGCCGATAGTAGGCCGTCTGGTTCGTCACGGCGGTGATCGATAGATCGCTCGGCAGCTTGACGCTCTCCGCCGGCCAGCCGTCATGCGTCACGACCCGGAACCGGGCGCTGCAGTTGTATTCGTCGTAGCCTTGGCAGAGGTAGTTGATGTGGTTGATGATTCGTTGTTTCGAATCGGTCTCGCTCCGTTCCACGAACCGCCATGCCAGATAGGAGCGGATGTTCACGACGGACATGAGCTTGTAGAGGCTGGCCCGCAGTGCGGCGGCGTCGGCGTACTCGCGCGGGTGCGGGAAATAGCCGCAGGAGACGACCCCCTTGTACGGGTTGCGGACGGGCCCGTCGTACTCCTGAGGACGGATGGCGACGGGCTCGGCGGTCGCGGCGCGGCGGCCGAACACCATGAGACAGAGAAGAACGGCGGCCGCCGCCCGGCCGCCTTTTCTGATCCTTTTTCGATTTGTCATCGGTTTCGCCTCCCGCGTTTGAGTCAACACACAAACTGCACCATCGGGGAATAGGTGACGAAACCGGGCGCGAGGTGTCATGGATTTTCAGGATAATCCGACTGATCAGTTGACGGGTGTTCATGCGTGATTCCCTGCGTCTTCCAAGCAGGACCGAACGGGGGGACGGCATGCGGCTGGGCCTTTGCTGCCAATTCGCGAAAGCACCGATTCGTTTTCGGACGGCGACGGCGACGGCCCTACGCCGGATGGACAGGGCCGCGCGGAAAGAGAAGTTGGCCGCGCTGTGCCTGGCCAATGCCGCCGCGTTGCGTGAGGCGCTGGCCTATTGCACGGCGCACGGGATCGGCGATTTCCGGGTGAACAGCCGGATCTTGCCGCTGCGGACGCATCCGGAGATGGGCTACGCGGTCGAGGAACTGCCGGAGGCCGCGCGTATTGTCGCGGCGTTCAAGGCATGCGGCCGTTTCGCGCAGCGGCACGGGCTGCGCACGACGTTTCACCCGGACCCGTTCGTGGTTCTGAACTCGCCCGATGCGGCGGTGGCGGCAAGTGCCGTGGCGGAGCTGACCTACCAGGCGGAGGTCGCCGGTTGGCTGGGTGCGGACGTGATCAACGTGCACGGCGGGGGCGGCTACGGGGACAAGACGCGCGCCCTGCAGCGGCTGTGCCGGCGGATCGGGCAGCTCCCGCGCGCGGTGCGCAAACGGCTGACCCTGGAGAACGACGACCGGGTCTACCGCCCGGCGGATCTGCTGCCGGTCTGCCGGGCGACGGGGGTGCCGCTCGTCTATGACGTGCACCATCACCGGTGCCTGCCGGACGGCCGGGGTGTGGAACAGACCACGGAACTGGCTCTGCAGACGTGGGATCGCGAGCCGCTGTTTCATGTCTCCAGCCCGCTTGCCGGCTGGCGAGGTGCGCAGCCGCGCCGGCACCACGCCTACATCCGCGCGCGCGATTTCCCGGCGTGCTGGCTGGGTCTGGCCGTCACGGTGGAAGTGGAGGCGAAGGCCAAGGAGCTGGCCCTCGCGCGGCTGGGCCGGTACTTGGAGTCGCGGGTCAACGCCGCGCCGTGACGGTGGGTTGGGGAATGCCCGCCTGGTACCGTTCGCGCACTTCGGCCGCGTCGAGCGCGCGGCTGTAGATGGCGAGGTAGTGGTACTCGCCCAGCCACGCCGCTTGGCCTTGCGGCCCGTTGGCCAGGTAGAGAACGGAGCCGGACTCCCAGTCCGCGAAGTCGGAGCGGCCGGTCCCCGGGTAGCTCGTTTCGCGGCGGCCGTTGACGTACAAGTCCGCGCGGCCGGCCGCCGTCTGAGTCAGCACGATATGCGTCAACTCCGGGCGGATGCGCCCGCCGCCGGCCAGCGGCGGATGTCCGTTCTCGACGCCTTCCTGGGTCCGGACTTTGCCGTGGTAGACACGCGGCGCGCCCTGCCGCGCCCGGTAAGTCATGAGATGCAGATCGGACCGTTCCGTGCCCGGCGCCATGAGGCTGGCGATTCGCTGCCACATGCCTGCGCTGGCCATCGCGTCGGGCCGGACCCACAGTTCGAGGCTCACTTCGCCACTCGCGCGGCACGCATTCACCACCTTCGCCGCGGGCCGGACGGAACTGATGACGGTCGGTGCCGTGACGCGCAGCCCGCCGCCGCGCAGCCAGCGCACGGCACGCGGATCGGCGATGCGCAAGTCGAGCGGGTCGCCGGCGCCGGCCTCATCGCGTACGACCGTGCCGCGCCCTTCGCGGAAGACATAGCGTGCCAGGAGCGCCCCTGCCGGGGCCGGGCCGGCGCCGGGCGGCCCGATCTCCACGATGGCGTCCGCGCCGAGTACCGCGTATCGGCCGGCTGTCAGGTGTGCGGTCTGGCCGGTCCCGCGGCAGACGACGCGCAGCCGGCCTGCCTCGAGGTCCACGCGCGTTGACTGCCGATCGGTGCGCAGCACGAAGCGCGTGCCGGTCACGTGCACCCGCGCGTGGGGCGTGGTGAACGTGAACAGGCCGACCCCCGCATGCGCGACGTCCGCCGCCATACGCCCCTGCGCCAGTTCCACCTCGCGCGTCGCGCGACCCGCCTCCGGCTCGCCCGCCGCCACGCTCACCCGCGTATCGGCTGCAAGCGCCAGCCGCGTGCCGTCCGGGAAGAGAGCGTCCGCCCTCGCCGCCGTTGCACCCGTGCGGACGGTCTCGCCCGCCCGCAGACGATAGCCGGTCTGAACCGCGCGCTCCGTCTCGGCGCGGCGCACATACACCTCGCCCGCTACCTCGCGCAACTCCGCCACCACCGCCGGCGGCCGGCCGAGCCGGACGGTATCCAGCCGGCCGCGGAACAGGAGCCCGAGCCCGATCAGCACGGCCGCCGCGAGGGCCGTGATCGTCCATGCCCGAGGCCGGGCCGCAGGTCGTGCCGGAATCCCGGTCCCGAACCGGCGAGGCCGGGCGGCCCGCGGTGCACGAACGGCCGGTCGAACGGCGCGGCGCGCGGCGGGCGTGGCCTCTTGTCCGAGCCGGGCCGCGGTCAGCAATTGGCGCGAGACGTCGGCGAACAGGCGCCATTCCTTCGCCAGTTCCACGAACCGGCGGCGCGCCGCGTCGTCTTGCCGGAGCAGGCCGGCAAGCGCCGCCGCCTCTTCGCCGGACAGCTCCTCGTGCACGTACTTTTCGAACAACGTCTCGTTCATCATTCCGCGTCCAGTGCCGCCAGCCGCACCTGCATGCAGCCGCGCAGCTGCTTGCGGGTCCGGGACAACGCGAGTTTGACCGCATTCACGCTGCGCTTGAACAGGGAGGCGAGCTGTTCGCACGACTGGCGGCGCCAGTAGAAGCCGGCCAGCATCTCGAGCGCCGTCTTGTTCAGGCCCGACATGCATTCCTCCAGCGCGCGGCGCATCTGCCGCATGTGCGCCGCGTCCTGCTCGGCCAGGAACTGGTCCAGGGCCTCCGCCACCGCCGTCTCGAGCTGCTCTTGTTCCGCCGTGGTCTCGTGCCGGCGCGCGCGCAGCAGCTCCATCGTCTTGTTGAACAGAATGCGGCGGACCCATCCATACAGGTTGCGGATCGGCTCGGACTCGTTCCGTTTCTTGAGCACGACCATGAGGGTCTCCTGCAACGCGTCCTCGGCCAGCGCCCAATCGTGCAGGAACGTGTAGGCATAGGCCAAAAGCGCGTCCCGGTACTCGAATACCTTCAGCACCAATTCATCCTGCGTGTCGCCCGTACGCGGGTCCATGCGGCCTGCCTCCATGGGAAACGTGATGGAATCGGGGGTAAGGTGTCATGGTTCGGCGATCAAAATCCAGCGGGAAATGCCCCGCTACGGCGGCGCGATCAGCCGAAGGCCGGGGAAATAGGTGCGGAACCGGGTCGGATCCCGCGTCACGAGCGGCATTTGCCCGATCGTCGCGTGCGCGCCGATGAAGAAGGCGGGGAGGCACGAACGCCGCTGTCCGCCGCGACGACGGTACCGTTCGAAGCACGTGCCGGCATGCCGGCCCGGTTCGGCGCTACATCAGCCCGAGCTTTTCCAACTCCGCGCGCACGTCATCCCGTTCGGGTGCGCGGAACTTGTGGAACGGCTCGGCCATGAAATCGCTGCACAGGCCCAGGATGTTAAGGGCGCACTTGATGCCCTTGATGACAGCCGAGTAGTACAAGCCGTGGCTGTAGACGGCGCCGAGCTGCAGGACCTTTTTCTGCAAGTCGCGCACGGTGTCCAGCCGGTTCGCCGTGGCCGCTTCGTACATCTCCACGAACAGGCGCGGGTAAATGTTGGCGCCGCCCCAAGAACTAATGGTATGTCCCTTATAATTCACGCGGAAAAGGAGACCAGTGGTTGTGTTGTGACTGGGCCAAGGCGACCGTGATCGTCATACGTGGGGATTTTGAACAGGACTGCTGCAGATCCGTAAAGAAATGCCGGTCTGCCATGCGTGGGTGCCGGTGATTGTCGACATGAGTTCAGGACGACCTGGCCGGTCGCCCTCGTTGATCCGCAACCTGCCTGCCCTTTCAACGTGTCGTTTCAATCCCTGTACGTTAACGAAGAGAGTCGCTTTGCTTTGTCTCTAGTGCCGCACCGTCAATTGTAGTGTGTTGGATTCGAGACGGCTTGGCAGGCCGTACGAGTTGATGCATTGAAGCGAGCAGGCTCCCGACCTCTTGACGCGAGATTTCCATTGTCCTATTGTCTGCTGAAGCTTCACCTCGTCAACACGGCCATAGGCAAGCAGAAGGGCTGCCTCAGAGTCTATGTCCACGAAATCTTCACCGAACCTGAGTTTGTAGGTCAACGTGTTTCCCGGTGCCAAGACTACTTCTCTCGGTACAAAAGTCATCGTGAGCCGCGCAGCCATCACATCCCTATGGGTGAGTCTCAATGGCGGGGCGTCCTGGAACCGGACTTCTACATCTCCTGGATACAGCCCCCAAAGATCCCGCACAACTGCTTCCTTGACTCCCTGGTTCGTGACAACCAGAACACAATCTGGTATGGGCCCATTTGTCGCGGGGGATCTGATCAGGATCATCTGAAGGCCGGAAGTCTTCCGAAAATCGTTCGTGTTTGTTTCCTGCGATTCCGTCCGTACGGCACTGGCCAGCAGCGCAGTTCCAGCGATGGCCGATCTTGCCAGAATTAGCCATTGGTCTCTTGCCACTCGCACAGAATCCCCTCCGTTAGCTGCCGACGGCCTGTTTGAAATAGGGGCAGTCAGGGATATCCAAGGGAGGCGGAGGCATCGGCTGGTGGATCGTGGCTGGCGGCCCGACGATGCGGCGACCCCGTGTCTGCCAGCTGAGATTCTCGATTCCGATCAATGCCTGTTGCCTGGTGTTGTATACCCTGAACTGATCCCGCGCCTTAGCGCGGAGATCACTCAGCCAGCTATTCAGGGCATCCTTCGCTTCGCCCGGGACTTTGCCGTGAACCGTCCCGCAGGCCAGAGCGGCATTGCCTCTGCGCTGAATGGGCGCCAGGTATTCGTCATAGCCAAGTTTGTACACGGTGGCTCGGCGTCTTTCGTGAGCTCTTATGGCCTGCCATCCAGACGCGTCGTAGTACTTCGAACCTTGTCGGTTGCTGGAAACATAGGTCACGATAGTCAAATCAATGCCCTTGGCTTGCTTGACCCATGCGATACATTTGTCGTCCGATTCGGCTATCTCGTCATTCCCTGTCTTTGCAAAACTCTTGATGTGCGTAACGGCAAGCGTCCGTCCGAACCACGGCAAACCCTGACCATACTTGGCTTGAATCTGCCAGTGGTAGACTTCATGAACCTGCCACTCAAAGACAAGGCCGACAGCGCCATACATCAACGACGGAGCGTTCAGGACGAAGGCGCAGCGATTAATCCCCCCCCCCCTCCTCCCCCATCGGATCCCTATTCACCCACCGTCCCAGATTCGCCGAGTAGTATCGTAGATACTACTCCTGGAATGGGGCCCCTAAGGGGTTTCTGGCCACACGCCCTTGCGCGGCTCGCGCCGGGTGCCGCCTCGCGAGGCTGTGCGGCCGGTTCGAGCGTATCTGTCGCGTAGAAGCCCATACGTGGAGGATACCGCCAAAGCGGCTAAAGGGAAAGAGTTTTTTGCGTGACGGCGCAGGCCAACTTCGGCCCTCTTACAAGGCCGCTTCTCACCAGAGGGGAAACTTTGCCTCTCTCATAAGCAAAAAGGCGACATAGCATGTCGCCCTCCTGAAACGGCACCCTGTGGCCACTTTCACGGGGCCGTTTCAATGCT
>JAFGHX010000206.1 GCA_016929905.1 Kiritimatiellia bacterium | reverse complement strand
CACGCCGGTTTTGCAGAACAGCAAACCTCCCCTCCGCCGGCCGCGCCCGCCGTAGGCCCGGCGAAGGCGGGAGGGGACAGCCGCCGCTTCGCGGCGGCAGGGGAGGGTTTGGTGCGTCTTCGTTCCACTCCGGCCCGAAGCGGCGAGACGCCGCTTCGGGTCCCCCCGTGGCATCCGGCATGCTACATCTTGCGTTCATTCACCCAGTATGCTAGAATGGCCCACAATCAGTGAGCCACGCGCGAAAAACGCAACATCTTGCGGTCACTCGCGCGGGATCACGCCAGAAGGACCGGGCATTTTGCGGGCTTCCGTCGCGAGGCGGCGAAGAGTGACGCGGCTGCCAGGCGCGCGCGGCACGGCGGACGAAGGCGTGTAGACACACGTCGAGCTCGCCGGGACGCGCGCAACGCCGCAGGCGCGTCACTATTCGGCGCCGCGGCAGGAAGACTGCGAAATGCGCGGTCCAATATAACGGAGTCTTGGATGCCACGGCAATGGAGTGCGACGGGCAGCTTGCTCCTTTCGGAAAAACCTGCTTCCGCCCGCTCTCCTGCCGCCAGGCCCGTAAACAGTACCCCAAGACTCCAACCCCTCAAAACACGTGCCCGTTCACGGCAAGCTGAGGGACGTACGAGAATCGATTAGCTCCGCATTCGCGTCTGATTCTGAAGGCGGGCTCAATCCTCTGAAGCCCGCCGCGCCGAAGCGGAGCGCATAATCGACGGGGCGGGAGCCTGTGCGCGCGCAGAGCGCGCGCACAATGAAAAGTGAAAGATGAAGAGTGAAAAATGTCGGAGGCTCGCCGCAGGCGAGCCGGAGACCCGCGGCGGAAAGAGTCAGCGATCATGACTGCACCTGCGCACCATACCGTCCGCGCCCCGCTCCGCACCGCATGGGCGCGGTTCGCCGAGCTGGAGCGCGAGCAAGACGCGCGCGCACAAACCCTGCGCGCGCTGCGTCACGATGTCGATTCGCTGTTGCGCACGTCGTTCACCAACAGCATCAACCGGGTCCGGCTCAGCCTCCAACCCAGACGAGTCCGGATCCGGCGCCGGCCGCGCATGCGCCGCGTCATCCGATTGGCTCGACGCGACTCGTGAGCCGTTATTCGTTATGCGTCCACCGAATCCGAATAGCCAATAACGAATGACGAACAACGAGAACCCAGATGCTCAAGACCTACGAAGCCACATACTGTCACGGCCGCCTGAAATGGCTGCACGGCCGGCCCAGCATCCCCGACGGCGGCCGTGTGCTCGTCGTCGTGGAAACGACGGGATCCACCACAGCCCCGACGCCGGCGCACTCCCGCCCCAACTGGGACCTCGTTCGCGAACGGCTCGACAAAGCTTACGACACAGCCTACAGCTCCGGCACGTCGACAACGGGCGACGAGAACGGTTGACGATTTCCTTATCCCGATTGCCTAGTCACCAATAACGAATAACGAACGCGGAGCGAAGCGATGACATTCAAACGTATCACTGTCGACCCGAACCAGATGGGCGGGGTGCCGTGTATCCGGACCCTGCGCATACCCGTCGCCACCGTCGTGGGAATGGTGGCTGACGGCATGAGCGTCAAGGAGATCCTGGCCGCCTACCCCGACCTCCGGACCCCGGATATCCAGGAAGCGCTCAAATACGCCGCGGAGGCGCTCCGGGAACGCCAACTTCCCTTGGCCCACGCATGATGCGGTTCCTCGTCGACAATGCGATCTCCGTGCTCGTTGCCAACGGCCTGAAGGATGCCGGCCACGACGCCGTCCACGTACGCGAGTATGGGCTGCAGACCGCTACCGACGACGTCATCTTCGATAGGGCGGCGTCCGAAGGCCGGGTCATCATATCCGCCGATACCGACTTCGGCACGATCCTGGCGCTGCGCAAAGCCGCAGAGCCTTCGCTGATTCTCCTTCGTGGGGAAGTTGACCGGCATCCGGGCCGACAACTGACAGTCTTGCTCGCGAACCTGTCCGTGATCGAAGAGGCGTTGCAGGTTCCCGGTATTGTCGTGCTGGAGCGCCGCCGAATGCGCTACCGGCCTCTCCCGATCACCGACTAATGAATAGCGAATTCGCCCGTAGCGAAGAATAGCCGCACGTGTCCGCCGTAGTCCCGAGCGCTTGCGCCTCGGGACGAAGGCGGAAAAAGGCACAAAAGGCACAAAAAAGGGAGAGGCAAGAAACGAGTATGAAGGTCGCAAGAGAAAGAGTTGCGGGAATTGCCGGCGGCTCGGCTTGTCCCGGCGTAGCCCCGAGCCAGAGCGAGGGGCGAAGAGGGAAAGCCGCCACCAATTCCCGCAACGCTTCCTTTTCCATAAGGCACAAAACGACACCCCGTCAACTCTCGCGCCCCGTGCTCTCCCATTCCTTCCGTCGTGCACGGATCTCCGCCATTTTTTCCGCCACGGGCGGATCTCCGGCTCGCCTCTGGCGAGCCTCCGACATTTTTCATTCTTCATTCTTCATTTTTCATTGGAAAGGGCAACCGACTGGTGAATCGGCACGGCGCGCGCTGTGCAGCCTGAGCCGAAGGAGAAACGACGTCGCAAGCGCGCTGAGTCGATTCAACAGTCATTGTACTTTGGACGTAGCCGCCTTCTTTCGGCCACTCTCTGGCCACTCTGTCAGAGCTAGGACATTGATGCAGTCCCGGAAATGTGAGAGAGTGCTCGAATGAAGAAGACGGTGTACATCGAGACCTCGATTCCAAGCTTCTATCACGAGACGCGCGAGGAACCGGAGATGGTTGCCAGACGGAATTGGACGCGGCAGTGGTGGGCCCGCTGGTCGCGGCGCTGTCGCCTTGTCACAAGCGAGGGCGTGATCGCGGAGCTTGAGGAAGGCCAGTATGAGGCGCAGGCTAACGCACTGAGACTGGTCCGCCGCCTGCCGCGGCTGGAAGTGGTTGACGATATCGCGGGGATCATCGATGTGTATGTCGCCAACCGTCTCATGCCAAAGGAACGTCTTGGCGATGCCTTGCACCTGGCGCTTGCGTCGTATCACAAATGCGATTTCCTGCTGACCTGGAATTGTGCGCACATCGCAAACGCGAACAAGTTTGAGCATATACGTATAATCAACACGCGCTTGGGCTTGTTCGTCCCGGCGCTGGTTACACCCATCGAACTGTATGCGGAGGAGCGGCCATGACCGATTCAACACTGCAACGTGTCTGGGATGCCAGAGAGGCTATCTCACGCCGGTGTGAGTACGACGCCCATCAACTGGTTCGGTTCTACCAGTCGCGCCGGAAGACACATCGTCGAATAAGAACACCGAAGCGGCAGCCGGCAGCCCGTCGAGCCTCTGCCGAATGTCGCTAATCGTTATCCGTCCACCGAATCCGAATAGCCAATAACGAATAACGATTGACGATGAACGAGAACCCGGATGCTCAAGACCTACGAAGCCACATATGAACACGGCCGCCTGAAATGGCTGCACGGCCGCCCGAGCATCCCCGACGGAAGCCGCGTGCTCGTCGTGGTCGAAACCGCCGAGCCGGCGGAGCGGGCCTATGCCCTGCGCGGCACGCCGGTCACCTACAAGAACCCCACGGAGCCTGTGGCCGCCTCGGATTGGGACGCCGTTGATGATTCTGAACGAATCACGAATCACGAATCACGATGAGCAACGAATGAGCGCTGAGCACCAAGATATCATCGGCATCTGCCGCCAACTCATGACGGAACTCAAGCCGGCCGTGCACGTGGTGCGAATCTACGCGTACAGATCGAGAGTGCGCGAGGACCATACCGAGGAATCCGATCTGGACCTCATCGTCGAGCTCCATGCGGTCTCCTCCGCCGCCAAACGCGGCGTGCGCGATGCCGCGTGGCGGCTCAGCCTCGACCGCGGATTCGTCATATCCGCAATCGTGGTCTCGGAAGACGAATTCGAACGCGGGCCGCTTGGCCGGTCGCCGTTCGCCGAAAACGTGCGGCGCCACGGCGTGGAGATCGCCGCATGAACGATGCCGATCGCAAGGCGCTGAGCCGGTATCGGCTCGACCAGGCCCGCGAAGCGCGCGATGACGCGGGACGGACTGTTGGACCGTCAGAACGGAAGATTAGGGCGAAAGATTAGGGCGAAAGATTAGGGTTGAAGAGACCGGTTCAGGAGACGGCACGGTACTTCACGCATGAACGGCTGGACGATATGGCGTCCGCGGCGCTGCCTCACGAACTGCTGCGCGTGAAGCAGCAGCAGATCCCTAATCTTTCGCCCTAATCTTTCGCCCTAATCTCTTGTCCTCTCATTCGCCCAAACAAAGCGGACGCAGCAACTTTGAGTTGTTTGCGCCGCCGTATGACATGCAAGTCCTGAAATGACCCGCTCGGCGCAAACAGTTCAAAGTTGCTGCAGCTCTCCCTTTTCGCGCCGTGTCAGCCGGCCTTGCAGCCCGCTTGTCTGCCCTTTTTGCGCCTTTTGCGCCTTTTTGCGGCTATTCTTCCGCGTCGCCTCGTGGTGCGCGGCGCCCGACTTCCGCCCAAT